>NZ_CP026003.1:3562779-3601520 GCF_003086795.1 Stenotrophomonas sp. SAU14A_NAIMI4_5
CCACTCCGACCAAGGCTGGCATTACCAGCACGAAAAATACCGCCACACGCTCGCAAAGCACTCGCTGAAACAGAGCATGTCCCGGCGCGGCAACTGCCTGGACAATGCGGCCATGGAGAGCTTCTTCGGGACGCTGAAGTCGGAATTCTTCTACCTGAAGACCTTTGACAGCATCGAAAGGCTGGAAGCCGGGCTAATGGAGTACATCCGGTACTACAACGAAGACCGTATCCGATTGAAACTAAAGGGCCTGAGCCCGGTAAAGTACCGGCAGCAGGCCGCGTTGGCCGCCTGATCCCCCAACTGTCCAACTTTTGGGGGTCACTTCATGGATGGGTTCACGGCGTCCCCTGCCCAGCCCACCCGCCCGGCCTACCTCGCAAGGCCAGTCGACTAACAGTCGACTCTACCAACCGCCCACCCACGAGGGGCTGCGCCGTTCGCCGGAACCTACGCCGAAGGCGCAGGCTTCTGCCGCAGCAGGCTGACCGCCAGGCCACCCACCACCAGCACGCCCAACCCCAGCAGCGCCCACAACAACCACGCCTTCCAGTCGCGCTGCGGCTTCAACGCGGCATCGCCAGCCAGCGTCTCCGGGCCGCCTTCCAGCCGCGCCAGCGTCGGCTGCCACGACGGGTCGTTGCGCTGGCGCAGTTCCTCGATCAGCACCGCGATCGGTGCTTCGGCGCGGCGTGCGGTGGCGCTGCCCACGGCCAGCGCGTACGGCGCCGCGCCCTGGCTCAGGAACACCATCACTTCCGGCTGGTAGCCCAGGCGCAGGGTCGGTGCCGTGGCCGTTTCCACCGGGCTGGCCACCAGCTTCCAGTAGCGGTCGCGCCAGATGCCGCCCAGGCTCTGCGCGGCCGACTGCTGGCGCTGGCCCACGGCCCCCTGCTGCACCTGGTAGGCGATCCACGGTGCGCTGAGACGCTGCCATTCCGCATCGGCATCGTCGCGGCTGTACAGCGTCCACTGCACCAGGCTGTTGTCGGTGCTGGCCACGTCGGCCTTGCTGACCGGGAACCGCCCATCGAGTTCGAAGGTGTATTCACCCTTGCCGGCAGCAGTGGGTTCCAGCGACAGCCACTCCCACGGCAACGTCGCCGGCGCCGGCGGCAGTTCGGCCAGCACGCTGCGCAGGGCCGGCAGGCGCGCGTCGCCCTGCGGCAGCACGCGCAGGTAGCGTGCGTTGCCATCCACCTGCAGGCGGCGCTGCAGCAGGCGCTTGCCGGCGCGCTGCAGATCCACCAGCGGCACGTCGCGCGCGACCGCGCGCCAGTGCTGCAGGTCGTCGCTGGCATCCAGCTGTACCTGCGCCTGCAGCGGTTGCCCGCTGTCGGCCCAGTCCAGCACCAGTGCGGCCAATGGCTGCTGGCCCAGCACGCTGGCATCGATCAGCCAACCACCCTGCCCGTTCGCCACGGCACCGCCGCCCACGCGCGCTTCGACCCGGCGCACGCGGCCATCGGTGTCGCGCTCGGTCAGCAGCTGCAGGTCATTGCGCTGCGCTTCGGCCAACGGCGGCAGCGCGAACCACGGCAGCTCGCGCTGCACCGGCGGCTGTGCCAGTGGCTGGTCCGGCGCCAGCAGCGCCGAGGGCAGTGCCTGGCCGGCGGCGTTGAACACCTGCAGGTCGCCGAGGTCGGCGCTGCCGGCGCGGCGGTAGATGGCCGGTTCCAGCACCACCCGGTAGGCACCGGACTGCGCGCTGGACAGGCTCAACGGCCACTGCTCGGCGTAGTGCGCGCGGTAATCGGTGGCCTGCGCCGAGGCGACGCCGGCCAGGGCCAGCAGGATCGGCAGCAGTGCCGTGCTCCACTTCTTCATTGCGTGTTCTCCACGGTTGGCGCGGTGCCCGGGGGCGCCGGCGCCAGATAGCCCACGACCGTGCACAGCAGGCCGTAGGCGATGAACGATGCGATACCCAGCAGGTTGCCCAGGTGCTGGCGGTCGATCAGCACCAGCTTGGCCAGGACCACGGCCATCAGCACGGCGCCCACCATCCACAGCACGCGCTGGCCCCGGCGCGAGCCCCAGACCCAGGCGATCACGCCGAGCACGCTCCACAGCACGGTCAGGCTGGTCTGGGCCAGGCTCTCGCGGGCCATCGACGGCGCCCAGGGCACACCGCCCCAGTGGTGCACGCCATGCAGCACGGTGCTGGTCAGGGCGATGAACCCGGCCAGCGCCAGCAGCGGCACGCGCAGGCGCTGCAACAGCGCCGGGGCCTGGCCGCCGAACAGCCAGCGCGCGGCCAGCAGCAGGCTCAGCCACTGCGCCAGCTCGGCCGGGTTCAGCACCGGCAGCCACGGCAGCGGTGCGGCATCGCCGGCGAGGGTGATGCCGATCCACCAGGCGCAGGCCAGCACGCCGAACACCACGCTCTGCAACGCCACGCGCGCAGCATCGAAGGCGTCACCCAGCGGCCAGCGCAGCCACGTCCAGCGCCACAGCGACAACGCCGCCAGCAGCAGCCACGGCAGGGTCACCAGCAGCGCGCACCAGCCCTGGGCCAGGTGCGCGGTATCGCCGCCCCACAGCGCAAGCAGGGACAGCAGCGACGGCCACAGCAGCCACCACAGGAACTGGGCGATACGGGCCACACCGTCGCCGCCCTGGCGCAGGCACAGCAGGGTGCGCACGCCCAGCACGGCGAACACCGCCCAGCCCAGCGCGCCGTAACCGGCAAACGGCTGCTGGTGCGCATCGCTCTGCAGCAGGGCCAGCGGGAAGCCGGCGGCCAGCATCACCAGTGCGGTCATGCCCAGCGCGCGGGCCGGCTGGCGACGCTGCACCTCGGCCGCCAGCCAGGCGGTGACCGCCGCCAGCACCAACAGCGCGTCGGCCTGCGCCGCGTGCTCGATGAAGCGGCCGATCTCATGGACGAATCCGCCCAGCCACCACAGCAGGCCCCACAGGTAATAAACCACGGCCACGTCATGCCGCGCGCGGCGCTGGTAGCTCCACGCACTGGCGAAACCGGCCACGGCCAGCAGCAGCGCACCGATGGCGGTGGGGTTGAGCAGGAACCGCGTGTCGCCGTGCCAGTAGTCGGCGCCCACCACGAACGCGAACGCGGCGCCGAGCTGCAGCAGCGCAGCCGCCACCTGCGGCAGCCAGCGCTGCTGCCGCAGCCCCAGCCAAGCCAGGCCGGCGCCTTCCAGCGCGAACACCGCACCGGTGGCGCGCGCCGACAGCGCCAGCGGCACCGCCAGGGTGGCAAAGCCCACGGCCAGCACCGCGTGCGACTGCGCCAGCACGCTGTACGAGGCGCGGTGGATCAGCGCGCGCGCCAGCACGGCATAGATCGCGGCCAGGCCCAGCGCGCACAGCGCCAGCGTCATCGGCTGCTCGTGCAGCATGCCGGCCTGCAGCGAGAACGCGATCAGCGGCGTGCCGAACACCAGGCTGCCATCGACCAGGTCGCGGCGCTCGGCCGGCTGGCGGCGTGCGTACAGCAGCGGGATCAGCAGGTAGAAGGCGAAGAACAGCAGCAGGAACGGCTCGGTGCTGGCGAACTTGTCGGCGCGGTACTGCAGCACGCCCCAGAACGTGCCGATGCCGAAGGTGAAAGCAAAACCCAGCAGGTTGAGCGCGCGCCACGGACGGAACCAGGCGATGGCGAAGATGCCCGCGTTGAGCACCGCGTAGTAGCTGAACAGGCCCACGTGGTTGCCGCTGCCGGTGGACAGCCACAGCGGCGCCATGAAGCCGGCGAGGATGCCGAGCACCGCCAGCGTGCGCGAGTTCTGCATCACGGCCAGCACGCACAGGCCCGCCACCAGCAGGATCGAGCTGGCGAAGGCGAAGCCGGGGTTGATGAGTTCAAAGCGCTTGAACGCGGCGAAGATGGTCAGCAGCAGCACGCCGATGGCGCCGCCCTGCAGGGCCAGCGCGAACAACCGGCGGCGTTCGCGCTGGTGCCAGCCGAAACCGAGCAGGCCGAGTGCGCCAACGGTAATGCCGGCCAGGCGCAGCTCGATCGGCACCACCAGCCACCCCTGGTCGCTGACGTACTTCAACAGCGCGGCGACGCCGGCCAGCAGCACCAGCATGCCGATCTTCACCGGCACGTTGCCTTCGGTGAACCAGCGCTTGACCGCGCCCACGGCGCGTTCGATCACGTTGGGCATCGCCGGTTCCGCTGGCAATGGCGGCCATGCCGGTACCGGCGGCGGTGCGGCGGGTGCCGGTGCGGGCGGCGCAACGGAGGGTTCGGGGGGCCGGACCGGCGGCGGCGCGGCAGCGGCCGGGCGCAGGAACGGCGGTTCGCTGGTCTCCGCGGCGGCAGCGGCCGCCCGCGGTGGTGGCACCGGGGCCTCGGCTTCATGCCGCGGTGGGGCGACGGCCGTGATGCCCTCTGCCAGCGCGCTTTCCAGCGCGGCCACGCGCCGACGCAGGCCGGCAATCATCACCAGCGCCACCACCAGCAGCAGCGGTATCGCCAGCAGCGCCAGAACCAACAGGACGATCAGTGCTTCCATTCTTCGTCTACCCCAACGCAGCCGCGCCCCAGCGGCAGCGGTCCGTGGCCCATGCTACGTCAGCCGGGCCCATATACGACGAACCCCGGCCAGGCCGGGGTTCGTGAGCGGATCTTCGCGGGCCTTACTTGGCCGCGACGACCTTGGCCATTTCCAGGCACTTGTTCGAGTAGCCCCACTCGTTGTCGTACCACGACACGAGCTTGACGAAGGTACCGTCCAGGGCGATACCGGCGTCGGCATCGAACACGGAGGTGTGGGTTTCACCGACGAAATCGGTGGCCACCACCTTGTCTTCGGTGTAGCCCAGGATGCCCTTCAGCGCGCCTTCGCTCTGTGCCTTCACTTCGGCGCAGATCTCGGCGTAGGTGGCTTCCTTCTCCAGCTCGACGGTCAGGTCGACCACCGACACGTCCGAGGTCGGGACGCGGAAGCTCATGCCGGTCAGCTTCTTGTTCAGTTCCGGGATGACCACGCCGACGGCCTTGGCTGCGCCGGTGGACGACGGAATGATGTTTTCCAGGATGCCACGGCCGCCGCGCCAGTCCTTGTTGGACGGGCCATCGACGGTCTTCTGGGTGGCGGTGGCCGCGTGCACGGTGGTCATCAGGCCGCGCTTGATGCCCCACTTGTCGTTGATGACCTTGGCCAGCGGGGCCAGGCAGTTGGTGGTGCACGAGGCGTTGGAGATGATCGCCTGGCCAGCGTAGGTCTTGTCGTTCACGCCGAACACGAACATCGGCGTGTCGTCCTTCGACGGGGCCGACAGGATGACCTTCTTGGCGCCCGCGTCGATGTGCTTCTGCGCGGTTTCCTTGGTCAGGAACAGGCCGGTGGCTTCCAGCACCACGTCGGCGCCGACTTCGTCCCACTTCAGGTTGGCCGGGTCGCGTTCCTGGGTCAGGCGGATCTTCTTGCCGTTGACCAGCAGGTCGTTGCCCTGCACGGCCACGTCGGCCTTGAAGCGGCCATGCACGGAGTCGTACTTCAGCATGTACGCCAGGTAGTCCGGCTCCAGCAGATCGTTGATGGCCACGATTTCGATGTCATCGCCGAAGTTCAGCACCGCCGAGCGCAGGACGTTGCGTCCGATGCGACCGAAACCGTTGATACCAACCTTGATTGCCATGTTCAGAAGCTCCTGCAGCCGCGACAGGTGCGGCGGGATGGATAGGGCCCACAAGTCTAGCAGCACCGCCCTGACCACCGCGGGCCAGCACCCGGGGGCTGGCAGGCGGCCAGACAGGATTTGATCCGGATCAAAGCGTTAGCGCGGCGTGAGGCCGAGACTGGCCACATCCACCCCGCAACGAGAACACCCCCCATGCGCAAGACCTCCCCCCTGATCCTGGCCGGCCTGGCCGCCGCCGTCTCGCTGGCCGCCGCCCCGGCCATGGCCCAGTCCAAGGGCGACTGGACCGTCTCGGCCGGCGTCCACCAGGTCGCCCCGAAGTCGAACAACGGTTCGCTGGCCGGTGGCACCCTGAAGGTGGACGTGGACAACGACGTCAAGCCGACCATCACCGGCGAGTACTTCATCGCCGACAACCTTGGCATCGAAGTGCTGGCGGCCCTGCCGTTCAAGCACGACATCAACATCAACGGCCTGGGCCGGGTGGGCAGCAGCAAGCAGCTGCCGCCGGTGGTCACCCTGCAGTACCACTTCAACAGCGCCGGCAAGGTCTCGCCGTTCGTGGGCGCGGGCCTGAACTACACGACCTTCTTCAGCGAGGACACCACCGGCGCGCTGGCCGGCAGCAAGCTGAAACTGGAAGACTCGTGGGGCCTGGCCGCACATGCCGGCGTGGACTTCGCCATCGGCGAAAAGGGCGCGCTGCGCGTGGACATGCGCTGGATCGACATCGACAGCAAGGTGAAACTGGATGGCGAGAAGATCGGCACGGTGAACATCGACCCGCTGGTGTACGGCGTGTCGTACGTCTTCAAGTTCTAAAGCGGTGTATTGAGTGCGGGGGCTTCGCCCCCGCTCCCCCGCTACACGCAAAACCCTCGCAGCATTGCCCCGGTGATTGCCGGGGCTTTTTTGTTCCTTGGACTGAAGCAGTTCCGGAGCTGGGGCAAGGCGGGGAGCGGAGCCAGGACACGCCGTAAACCCATCCCTGGGGGCTCGATGGCGCCATCCATGGCGCCAACGGTCCCGGCTCCGCTCCCCGCCTCGCCCCTTCCCACCACCGCGCGCGTGCCAGCTCAAGCAAGAACAAGAGCTTTGTTTTTGACGTTGCCTTTGACGTTTGCATCCGCCTCCGCAGCCATGTTTGATGGGGGCTGAAGGGGCAGGCGCTGCGGGACCGTCCGCGGCATGGATGCCGCGGCCGAGCTTACAGGGACGTACTTGCAGCGTGTCCCGCAGCGCCTGCCCCTGCAGCCAGCCCACAGCAGACAGGAACGCGCCGCTCTTCAATCCACCTACCCCGCTAGAATGGGCGCATGAAAGCCCTGCACTCCCTGATCCTCGCTGCCGCCCTCGCGCCGGCCCTGCTGACCCTGTCCGCCCCCGCCCATGCCTGGGGCGCGCAAGGCCATCGCCTGGTGGCCGAAGTGGCCGACACCCGCCTCAACCCGGCCGCACGTGCCGAGGTCGACCGCCTGTTGGCCGCCGAGCCCGGCGCCACCCTGGCCAGCATCGCGCCGTGGGCCGACCAGCTGCGTGCCAAGGATCCCGGCCTGGGCCGTCGTTCCGCCGGCTGGCACTACGTCAACATCGCCGAGGACGGCTGCCAGTACGAGCCGGCCAAGCACTGCAAGAACGGCAACTGCATCGTCGAGGCACTGAAGGCGCAGAGCGCCATTCTTGGCGACCACAGCCTGACCGACGGCGAGCGCCTGCAGGCGCTGAAGTTCGTCGTGCACATGGTCGGTGACGTGCACCAGCCGATGCACGCCGGCTACGGCCACGACAAGGGCGGCAACGATTTCCAGCTGCAGTTCGGCAACCGCGGTACCAACCTGCATTCGCTGTGGGACAGCGGCATGCTCAACACCCGCAAGCTGGATGACGCCGGCTACCTGCCGGTGCTGCGTGCGTTGCCGGCACCGAAGCTGGCGCGCCAGTCCAACCCCCAGCGCGACCCGCAGCGCTGGGCCGAAGCCAGCTGCCGCATCTCGGTGCAGCCGGGCGTGTACCCGGCCACGCACAAGATCGGCGATGAATACACCGAGCGCTATCGCCCGGTGGCCGAAGCACAGCTGCGGCTGGCCGGCGAAAATCTCGCGCAGCTGCTGAACCGCGTGCTCGGCACGCGCTGAGGAGGTTCCGATGGCGGTCCAGGTCCAATCCTTCTTCCACCGCGACAGCAATACCTTCAGCTACCTGGTCGTCGACCCGGCCAGCAGGGAGGCGGCGCTGATCGATCCGGTCCTGGATTACGACCCGGACACCGATGCCAGCAGCGACGCGCCGGTGCGCCCGCTGCTGGAGGCCATCGAACAGCAGGGCCTGCAGCTGCGCTGGCTGCTGGAAACCCACGCCCATGCCGACCATGTGTCGGCCGGGCGACGGCTGAAGCAACGCTTCCCGCAGGCGACCCTGGCCATCGGCGAAGGCATCCGCGCGGTGCAGGCCACGTTCGCGCCGCGCTACGGCCTGCAGCTGGCGGCGCAGGATGCGCACTTCGACCATCTGTTCGCCGATGGCGAGACCTTCGCGCTGGGCCAGCTGCAGGGCCGCATCATCGCCGTGCCCGGCCATACCGGCGACAGCATCGCCTACCTGATCGACGATGCGGTCTTCACCGGCGATTCGCTGTTCATGCCTGATGGCGGCACCGCCCGCTGCGATTTCCCCGGCGGTGATGCCGCGCAGCTGTACCGCTCGATCCAGCGCCTGCTCGCCCTGCCCGATGCCACCCGCGTGTTCGTCTGCCACGACTACGGCCCGGGTGGCCGCGCGTTCGCCAACGAAACCACCATCGGCGAACAGCGCGCGCACAACATCCACGTGCACGACGGCGTGGATGAAGCGGCATTCGTCAGCGTGCGCGAAGCGCGTGATGCGACTTTGGCCGAGCCGAAGCTGATGCAGCCGGCAGTGAAGGCCAACATCGTAGGCGGCGCCTGACCACAGCCGTGGAAAGCCGCCGGGCGTGGCCCGGCGCTACCCTTTACCTGCCCCGCGTGCGTACCACGTGCTGGCCCTTCACGATCTCGAAGGTGAAGGCGTACTGCAGGGTGACCGCCACCGGTTCAATGCTGTCGGCGCCCTGGCAGTCGCTGCGGTCCTTGGGCTCTTTCCCGGGCGCGAAACGGCAGACCGCCGCTGACGAGTACTTCCACTGCGCGACCGCGTCCCGTGCGGCCTGCAGCAGCGGTCCGTTCTCCGCCACTGTCCCTGCGCTGCATTCACTGCGGTCGGTCAACGGCTGGCTGCGTTCAACCCGCCCCTGCGCGTCGACCACCACCTGCAGGCAGACCGTGGTGGGTGGCAGCGAGGTGCGTGGATCGCTCGCGCCGACCACCGGGTCCGGCGCCGCGTACAGCTGCGGCATCCGGTAACCCTCGCTGGCGGCCAGCGCATACGGCTGGATCTGCCCAGCACCACCGCCGGCATCGGGCTGCAGGCGCTGGTGGCCGACGTTCTCGCTGCGGGTGTCGACCGTGGTCACGCGCTCCTGGGTGGCGCAGCCGGCCAGCAGCACCGCGGCGATGCACAGCGGTGCGCTCTTCATCGCTGCCTTCACTGCGTCTGGCCGCCGGCAGCCTCGGTGTTGTCCATGGCGTAGGTGATCGGGATGCGCAGCTTGCCGGCCACCGCCTTGCCATTCTTCATCGCCGGCGTATAGGTCCATTTGCGCGCCGCTGCGATCGAGGCGGCTTCAAACACGCCGGGATTGGTCGCACTTTCCACCTGCACGTCAGTGACGTTGCCTTTGGCATCGACGGCCACGATCAGGTTCACCACACCGATCAGGCCCTTCTCGAACGCCTCGGACGGATAGGCGGGCGGTGACATCTTCTGTGCCTGGACCGGGCTGTCCAGGCCGGCCTTGGCGGCATCCGCTGCGGCGTGCTGGAACGGCTCGGCGCTGACCGACGGCGTGCCCGTCACCGCGCCCTGGCTGGCCCAGGCCAACGCAGCAACACCCATGCACAACCCCACCAGCAACACCTGGCCGGACACCTTCGGCAATGCCTTCCGCTGCGACTGCTTCAACATGGCGATACGCTCCTTCAACACGGGTTGGCTGCGCCAATGACAGGCCATCGGTGCAACCGGGTGGACCAGCTGCGCCTTCAACAGCGTGCTGGCATAAAGACGGCGCTGCGTCGGCTGCGCGGCAACGGTGCGCGCATCGCAGGCCAGTTCCTGGTCGCGCAGGAAGCGGCGCGCAGCCCAGGGCAACAACGGGTGGAACCAGAACACGGAACGTGCCAGCAGCAGGGCGCCATTGGCCCAGTGGTCGCCATTGCGGCGGTGGCTGCGTTCGTGGCGCAGGATCAGCGCCTGTTCGTCGGCATCAAACTGCTGGTCGAAGTGCGGGCCGACCACGATGCGCGGCTGCCACAGGCCGACCAGCGCGGGCAGGCCGGGGTCAGCGCTGGCCTGCCAGCTGCCATCGCCGCGTGCCTGCAGCGTGCCCAGGCCGCGCTCGAAGCGGCGTTGTGCGCGCAGTTCGCGCGTCAGGTGCAGGCCCGCGCCCAGCCCCCAGGCCAGGGCCAGCAGCCACGGCCACATCGGCAGCTGCGCGGCGGCGCCCTCGACCGCGCCGGGCACCACCTTCAGCGGCAGCGTCGGCACATGCTGCAGCACCGGCAACGCCCGCAATGCCGGCAGGGGCAGCAGCAGGGCCGCCAGCAGCAGCGGCAGCAGCCACCAGCTGCGGTAGGCCAGCTCTGCGCCGCCCAGCTTCACCAGCAGTGGCCGCGCGGCCGCCAGCAGCAGCACGCCCAGCGCCAGCCACAGGCTGGCCTGCCACAGTCCATCGAGCAGCTCATTCATCATCCATCTCCTGGATCAGCTTCTTCAGTTCGGCAATGTCCTGCGCACTCAGCTGGCCGCGCTCGCTGAAATGCGCCACCAGCGGCGCCACCCGGCCATCGAACACGCGGCCGATGAAATCCTGGCTCTGCGTTTCCACCCAGGCCTGGCGCTGCAGCAGCGGCTGGTACAAGTAGCGGCGGCCATCGCGCTCGGCGGCGATCGCGCCCTTGGTCAGCAGGCGGTTGAGCAGGGTCTTGATGGTCGGCTCGGCCCATTCGCGGTGGGCCAGTGCGGCCACCACGTCATCGGCGCTGCGCGGCGCCTGCTGCCAGAGCACCTCCATCACGACGGCTTCTGCTTCGCTGATCGGGGTCATGGTTTACATCCGTAATCGACAGCCCGATTACGCGCGTAATCGAATCCGATGTCAAGCCCTCGACCGCAGGTTCATCCGGCCTGCCCCAGCATCGGCCCTTCTGCCCCGGGAGCCTGCATGAAGCCGCTGCGCAAACTCGACTTTCCGGTCGAACAGGCCCGCCGCTTTCTCGAGCCCGGCCCGATCGTGCTGGTCAGCACCGCCGCGGGTGGCCAGCGCAACCTGATGACGCTGGGCTGGCACATGGTGATGGGCTTCTCGCCCTCGCTGCTGGCCACCTACATCTGGAACGAGAACCACAGCTTCGCGCTGGCCCGCGACAGCCGGCAGTGCGTGATCAACGTGCCGGGCGTGGAGCTGCTGGATACCGTGGTGGACATCGGCAACTGCAGCGGCCGCGACGTGGACAAGTTCGCGCGATTCGGCTTGGATGCGGTGCCCGCCCGCGACGTGGCCGCGCCGCTGGTCGGCCAGTGCCATTCCAGCTTCGAATGCCGGCTGCACGACGACAGCCAGGTCAAGGCCAGCAATCTCTTCATCTGGGAAATCGTCCGCGCCCACGTCGCGCCGCGGCCGAAACTGCCCCGTACCTTCCACTACCGCGGCGATGGCCAGTTCATGGTGGCGGGCGCGGAAATCTCGCGTCGACGGCGGTTCAAGCCCGACATGCTGTAATGCCAGCACTCCCCCTGCCGCAGGACCGCCACGCATGACCGAACACCTGACCGACCTGGACGCCGCCGTTGACTGGCTGTTCGCGCGCGTGGAAGGGCCGCTGCGGGTGGGCGCTCCGCTGGCACTGGGCAAGCCGCACCGGCTGCTCAATGCGCTGTATTCGCGGGTGGAGGGGGATCCGTCGCGGCCGCTGCAGCTGTACACCGCGCTGTCGCTGAACCCGCCGCAGGCGCGCGGCGATGGCCTGGAAGCGCGCTTCATGGCGCCGTTCGTGCAGCGCCATTTCGGCGAGGATTTCCCGCGCCTGGCCTACGCCGATGCCATCGCCCGCGATGCGCTGCCGCCGCATGTGGAGGTGGAGGAGTTCTACATGCAGTCCGGCGCGCTGCTCGGCTCGCGGCAGGCACAATCCAGCTATACCAGCCTGAATTACACCCATGCCGCTGACGCCGTGGCACAGCGCGCACCGCAGGTGATCGTGCAGAAAGTGGCGATGCGCCCGGACGACCGCCGGCTCTCGCTGTCGTGCAACAACGACATTACCCAGGACACCCTGGATGCGATGGCGGCGCGAGGCCTGCCGCGCCCGCTGCTGGTGGCCGAGATCGACCCGCTGCTGCCTTACCTGGGCGGCACAGCCACGGTCGATGTGTCCTTCTTCGATCTGGTGATCACCCCGCCACCGCCCTACCCGGCACTGTTCGGCCTGCCGCGGCAGCCGGTGGCTGATGCGGACTACGCCATCGGCCTGTACGCCAGCGCCCTGGTGCGCGACGGCGGCACGCTGCAGATCGGCATCGGTACGCTCGCCGATGCGCTCAGCCATGCGCTGGTGCTGCGCCATACCGACAACGCGCGCTACCGCCGCGTGTTGAATGCCCTGGACCCGCAACTGGCCAGCCATCCGCTGGTGGAGGAAATCGGCGGCCTCGATCCGTTCGAGGTCGGCCTGTACGGTTGCAGCGAAATGCTCAACGAAGGCTTCCGCCGGCTGGTGCAGACCGGCGTCATCCGGCGCAAGGTGCACGATGATCTGGCGCTGATGCAGCGCATCGAGAACGGCAGCACGCTGTCCATCGACCATGCCACCTTGGAAGCCGAAGGCGAGTACCTGCACGGTGCGTTCTACCTGGGTTCGCCCGAGTTCTACGAATGGCTTCGTACCCTGCCCGACGACGAGCGCAGCGCGATCGGCATGCGCCGCATCAGCGAGATCAACCAGCTGTATGGCGGCAATGAAACGCTGGAACGCCTGCAGCGCCGCCATGCGCGCTTCTTCAATTCCTGCATGATGGCCACCGCGCTCGGGGCAGCGGTGTCCGATGCGCTGGATGACGGCCGCGTGGTGTCCGGCGTGGGCGGGCAGTACAACTTCGTGGCGATGGCGCATGCGCTGCCCGAAGCACGCAGCGTGCTGATGTTCCGCGCCGCGCGCGACGACAAGGGCCAGCGTGCCTCGAACGTGCGCTGGAACTACGGGCACACCACCATTCCGCGCCACCTGCGTGACATCTACCTCAACGAGTACGGCATTGCCGACCTGCGCGCGTTGACCGACGACGACTGCGTGCAGGCGATGACCGCGATCACCGAGGCACCGTTCCAGGCGGGCCTGCTGCAGCAGGCCTATGCATCGCGCAAGCTGCGCACCGGGCGGCACCCCGAACCGCAGCGCGAACAGCGCAACACACCGCAGGCGCTGGCGGCGGCGCTGGCACCGTTCCGTGCCGATGGCACCCTGCCCGACTATCCGCTGGGCAGCGATTTCAACGAGATCGAGCAGGTGCTGGTGAAGGCACTGGGCTGGCTGAAATCAAACACGCAGACGCGCGGCGAAAAGCTGCGCACGCTGTGGGCCGCACTGCGCCAGCCCGCCGGCGATGGCGACGCGGTGTACCTGCAGCGCATGGGCCTGCAGGCACCGAAGGATCTCGGCGAGCGCATCAACGCACGCCTGCTGCGCCTGGCCCTCGCCCGCACCGCATGAGCAAAGGTAGCGCCGGGCCATGCCCGGCGAATGCCGTTATCAGTGCGCCGTTGCTCACGCTGTATCCTGTGGCGATGAAAGACGATTCCCGTTTCCTGCATGACCTGCAGCAGCGCCAGGCTGCAGGTGAAGACCTGCGTTACCTCTGCTTCTGGGGCCACCAACCGCCGCGCAGCGGCGTGTCCGCCTCGTGCTTCAGCCAGTGGTATGACGCCGGCTTCGACATCGATGGCGTGCACTACCGCACCGCCGAGCACTACATGATGGCCGGCAAGGCGCGCCTGTTCGGTGCCACCGACCTGCTCGAGAAAATCATCGCCAGCGCCACGCCGGACAAGGCCAAGGCGCTCGGCCGCAAGATCGAAGGCTTCGACGAAGCACGCTGGACGCAGGCCCGCTACGACCTGGTCGTGGAAGGCAACAAAGCCAAATTCGCGCAGAACCCGGAACTGGGCGCGTTCCTGCGCTCGACCCAAGGCTGGGTGCTGGTCGAAGCCAGCCCGGTGGATTTCATCTGGGGCATCGGCCTGGCCAAGGACCACGCCGACGCGCACAACCCGGCACAGTGGCGTGGGCTGAACCTGCTGGGGTTCGCGCTGATGGACGTGCGCGCGGCGATATAAAAAAGGGGACGGAGGGGATTAAGTCGTTTGTGCACAAACGACTTAATCCCCTCCGTCCCCTTTTTGAAAACGAGAAAGGCCGGCTTGCGCCGGCCTTTCCCTTTCCTGCTTCGCGGGGCTGCTTACAGCGCCTTGGCGGCTGCCACCACGTGGTCGGTGGTGATGCCGAAGTGCTTGAACAGCTTGTCCGCCGGGGCCGAGGCACCGAAGGTGTCGATACCGATCACCGCGCCGTCCAGGCCGACGAACTGGCGCCAGAAACCGGTGACGCCGGCTTCGATCGCCACGCGCTTGCGCACGGCGTTGGGCAGCACCGATTCACGGTAGGCCGCATCCTGGCGCAGGAACACGTCGGTGGACGGGATGGAGACCACGCGGGTCTTCAGGCCGGCGGCGTCCAGCTGGGCCTTGGCTTCGGTGGCCAGCGAGACTTCCGAACCGGTGGCGATCAGGATCACGTCCGGGGTACCGGCGGCATCGGCCAGCACGTAGCCACCGCGCTCGATCTGCGCGATCTGCTCGGCGCTGCGCGGCTGGTGCGGCAGGTTCTGGCGGCTGAACACCAGGCAGCTCGGGCCGTCCTGGCGGGTGATCGCGGCCTTCCAGCTCACGGCCGACTCGACGGCATCGCACGGGCGCCACACGTCGTTGTTCGGGATGTAGCGCAGCGAGGCCAGGTGCTCCACCGGCTGGTGGGTCGGGCCGTCTTCGCCCAGGCCGATCGAGTCGTGGGTGTAGACGTGGATGGCGTGGGCCGGGATCAGCGCGCTCATGCGCACGCCGTTGCGGGCGTAATCGCTGAACACCAGGAAGGTGGCGTCGAACGGAATGAAACCACCGTGCAGGGCCAGGCCGTTGGCAATGGCGGTCATGCCGAACTCGCGCACGCCGTAGTACACGTAGTTGGCGTTGGCGTCATCGCTGGCGACCGACTTGCTGCCCTTCCACAGGGTCAGGTTCGAATGCGCCAGGTCAGCCGAACCGCCGACGATTTCCGGCAGCAGCGGCGCGAAGGCTTCGATGGCCAGCTGCGAGGCCTTGCGCGAAGCGATGGTGGCGCCTTCAGCGGCGACCTTGGCGATGTAGGCATCGGCCTGGGCGACGAAGTCGGCCGGCAGCTCGCCATGCGAACGACGGGTCAGCTCGGCGGCTTCGGCCGGGAACTGCGCGGCGTACTTGTCGAACTGCTGCTCCCACTCGGCCTGGCGCAGGGTACCGGTACCGCCGGCACGCCAGCCGGCGTAGATCTCTTCCGGAATCTCGAACGGGCCGTAGTTCCAGTCCAGCGCCTTGCGGGTGGCAGCCAGCTCGTCCTTGCCCAGCGCGGCGCCGTGGCTCGATTCCTTGCCGGCCTTGTTCGGCGAACCGAAGCCGATCGTGGTGCGGCAGCAGATCAGGGTCGGCTTGTCGCTCTGCGACAGCGCGGCCTCGATGCCGGCCTTGATGCTTTCCGGGTCATGGCCGTCGACATCGCGCACCACGTTCCAGCCGTAGGCTTCGAAACGCTCGGGGGTGTTGTCGGTGAACCAGCCCTCGACGTTGCCGTCGATGGAGATGTGGTTGTTGTCCCAGAAGCAGACCAGCTTGTGCAGGCCCCAGGTGCCGGCCAGCGAAGCGGCTTCATGCGACACGCCTTCCATCAGGCAGCCATCGCCCATGAACACCCAGGTGCGGTGGTCGACAATTTCCAGCTCCGGGCGGTTGAAGCGCTGTGCCAGCAGCTTCTCGGCCAGGGCGAAGCCCACGGCGTTGGCGAAACCCTGGCCCAGCGGGCCGGTGGTGGTTTCCACGCCCGGGGTCTCGTGGCGTTCCGGGTGGCCGGCGGTGTGGCTGCCGAGCTGGCGGAACTGCTTGAGCTGCTCGATCGGCAGGTCGTAGCCGCTCAGGTGCAGCAGCGCGTACTGCAGCATCGAGCCGTGGCCGTTGGACAGCACGAAGCGGTCACGGTTGAACCACTGCGGGTTGTTCGGGTTGTGCCGGAGATAGTCGTTCCAGAGCACTTCGGCGATATCGGCCATGCCCATGGGCATGCCGGGATGGCCGGAATTTGCGGTTTCAACCGCATCAGCGGCAAGGAAGCGGATGGCGTTGGCCAACTGGCGACGGGTAGGCTGCGTCATGGTTCTGTCGGAATCGGGAGGCGGCCGCGAAACTGCGGGCGCGCCATTGTCCCACAGACGCCCGGCAGGGTCAGGTCAACGTTGCCCATAAACGAGACGGGGTCGGAGCCCTTTCCTTGCGGAGAGGGATCCGACCCCGTTCAGGCTCTGCCGGCCAGCGGCCGGCACTACCGATCAGTTGTCCAGACGGGCTGCGGCAGCAGCCGCCTCGGCCGGGGTGTCGGCCGCTTCGCCCTTGGCCACCAGGGTGGTCAGGGCCAGGTCGCCGGTCACGTTCAGGGCGGTACGGCACATGTCCAGGAAGTGGTTGACGCCCAGGATCAGGCCGATGCCCAGCGGGTTCACCCCCACCATGGCGCAGATCATCGCCACCACCGGCAGCGAGCCGGACGGCACACCCGCGGTACCGATGCCGCCCAGGATGCAGACCGCCATCACCATCACCTGCTGGCCGATGGACAGGTCCACGCCGAAGAACTGGGCCAGGAAGATGACCGTCACGCCCTCGAACAGCGCGGTGCCGTTCTGGTTGGCGGTGGCGCCCACGGTCAGCACGAAGCGCGAGACGCGCTGCGGCAGGCCCATCTGGTCGGCCACGCGCAGCGCGGTCGGCAGGGTGGCGTTGCTGGAGGCGGTGGAGAAGGCCATCACCGTCGCTTCCTGGGTATCGCGGAAGAACGACAGCGGCGAACGGCCCGACAACCACACGGACACGCCGTAGGTCACGAACATGTGCAGGGCCAGCGCCAGCACCACCACGCCCACGTAGGCGCCGAGGCGGAGGATCAGCTCGAAGCCGAACAGCGCAGCCAGGTTGAACATGAAGCAGGCCACCGCATACGGGGCCAGGCGGATGACCAGGTTGATCAGGGTCATCGAGATTTCGAACACGCCTTCGATGGCGCGACGCAGCGGGGCGACCTTCTCTTCGTCGGTCAGCACCATGCCGATGCCGAACATCAGCGCGAAGAACATCAGCGACAGGATCGCGCCGTTGTCCGATGCAGCCTGCAGCACGTTGCTCGGCACGATCGACAGCAGCATGTCCATGCCCTTGGGCGTGCCATGGATGCCGGCCACGATCTCCTTGCTGCGCTCGGCGTTCTCCGACAGCATCAGCGCGGCCGTCTGCGGGTCGACGCCGGCGCCCGGCTTGAGCACGTTCACCAGCACCAGGCCGATGCCCACGGCAATGCCGGACAACAGAATGGTGTAGGCCAGGGTCTTCCAGCCGATGCGGCCGAGGGCGCGGATGTCGCCCATCTCGGACACGCCCATGATCAGCGCCGAGAAGATCAGCGGCACGATCAGCATGAAGATCAGGTTGAGGAACAGACCCGACGCCGGCGTGGTGATGTAGTCCATGACCCACTTGGCACCGGCCTGCAGACCATCGACGCTGCCGCCCAGGGCATGCACGGTCAACCCCAGGATCAGGCCGATCGCAAAGCCGATGCCCATCTTCCAGTGCAGGGGCAACTTCTTCTTGTCGGCAGCAGCTGCTGTCATACGCGGCATTCCTCGAAAAATGAATCTACTCTAACAAAGCGCGCAAGCCGCGCCGGTTCAGGGTCGCTGCGTGGGGTACAGCGGCGCCAGCCCAGTGTCGACGGCTTTCTGCGGCGCCGACCAGTGCGGTCCGTCACGGAAGCACTCGCGCAGGCGCGCACGCAGCACCGAGGCTTCACCCTGCCCGCCCCAGCGCGCGGCCTGCAGGTCCAGCAGCACCTGTCGCTGGGCCGGATCGGCCAGGCGCTCGATCACCTGCTCCAGGCGTTCGACCCCGGCTATCGCACACAACTGCGCCTGCACCTGGTCGAAGCCCTCGCCGTCGAGTGCGCGGCGCAGCTCGGCCACGCTGCCACGCGATGCGCCGCTGTGGCCGGTACCTGCGGTGATCGGTGCGCCGGCAGACGGTGCGCGACGGCCACGGCGCCAGCCCCAGGCCAGGGTCAGCAGCCACAGCACGGCCAGGCCAATGGCAGCCGCGATCCAGGGCCACGGGCGCGCAACGGCCGCGCCGAGCGGCACTGCCGTTGCTGCGGCCGGCTGCGCGTCGTCGCCGGGCAGCGCGGCCTGGGTATCGAGGGGCTGGGGCGCCGGGGTGCCACTACGTCCGGCGGCCACCGTCAGGGTCAGGTCCGGCAACGTGGCCTGCTCGGCGTTGCCGCTGTCCACGTTCCACCAGCTCACCTTCGGCCCCGGCACCACCAGCGTGCCGGCCTGGCGCGGCACGATCGAATAGCGCCGGGTGATCTTCAGGCGCGGCGTGCTGCCGCTGAAGGTCTCATCGTACTGGGCCGGTTCGGCAAAGACCTGCCCGGCATCGCCCACGTCGGGCACCGGCAGATCGGTGAACTGGGCGCGGGTCGCACCGTTGGCCACCGCCTCGACCACCACGGTGGCCGCTTCGCCCGCACGCGCACTGCCCGGCGCCGTGGTGTAGCGCAGCTGCAGGCCGTGCAGCGGCAACCAGGGCTGCGGTGCCTGCGCCGGCTGCGCGCGCACCTGCAGGGTGCGCTCGGGGGCGACGGCATTCATCCGCCCGTCGCCGCCGGCACCGAAGAAATCATCGAAGAAGCCACCAGCCGTGCGCCCGTTGAAGCGCGCACCGGGCAGCCGCAACGGCCCGCTGCGTTCGGGAATCAGCAGGAAGCGGCGCTCCACCACGTTGTAGCGGCGGCCATTGACCTGGCGCACGTCGGTGCGGTCCTCGCCCACCCGCTGCAGCGAGGCACCATCAGGCGTATCCAGCACCAGCTCGCCCGAGGCCAGCTGCGAGGCGAAGTACAGGCGCACCACCACGCCCACGCTCTGCTGCACGTAGGGCTGCGCGTCGTCCACGTCGGTCTCGACGAAGGCGGCGGCATTGCTCTGTGCGGTGGCTGCCGTGCCGGTGCCCACCTGCAGCTGCAGCGGTTCGGTGCGCTGGCTGCCGACCTGCAGCGAGGGCACCAGCAGGGTGCCGCTGCGGCGTGGGGTCAGCGTCACCGAGTACACGTTGCGCTGCTGCATGCTGCCGTTGCTCCATTGCACCTGGCGGTTGCTGCCCTGCGCGCCGAGGACGAAGTCTGCATTCAACGGCGCAAAGTCCGGGCTGCCCTGGTCGGTTTCCACCTGCAGGATGACCGGCTCACCGAGGGTGGTGCTGGCCGGGTCGAGCCACGCACGCGTCTGCGCCAGCGCGGCGGACGGCAGCCACACCAGCAGCATCGCCAGCAGCACCGTCACCTGGAATGTCCTGCGCGGCACGCCGATCATCGCCCTTCCCTCTTTCTACGTTCGTTTTCCAGCTGGAACTTGGTCCGCAGCAGCGAGCCCGGGTCATCGGGCACGCGACGCATCCACGCCTCCACTGCCTGCTGTTCCTCGCGCTGCTGCGGCGTGCGGCCGTCGCCACGCGTGGTCGGCTTGCCCTGCTCACCGGGCCTGGACTGCTGCATGGCCTGCTGCATGCGCTGGCGCTGTTCGGCGTCGGCCTGCGCCTGCGCCTTCGCATCGGCGGCCTGCGGACCGGCATCCTGCTTGTCCTTGTTGTCGCCGGGCTGGCCCTGCTGCGGCGGCTGTTGATCCTGCTGGCCCTGCTTCGGATCCTGCTGGCCCTGTTTGCCCGGTTGACCCGGCTGCTGGTCCTGCTTCGGCTGCGGCGGCTGCTGGCCCTGCCCCTTGTCCTGGTTGGAGCGGTTGTTCTGGTCCTTGTTAGACGGCGGCTTGCGCTTGCGCGCGGCATCGACCACCGCGCGGTTGGCCACTGCATCGGCCATGCCCGGATGCTTGGCCAGCGCGCGGTCGTAGGCGGCGATGGCACCGTCGTAGTCGCCCTGGCGCGCCAGCGCGTTGCCCAGGTTGTACAGGCCGGCATCACTGTCGATGCCTTCGAAGCGTGCGCGCGCGGTGTCGAAATCACCGTTGCGGTAGGCCTGCACACCTTCCGCGATGCGTTCGTGCTCGCGCTGGTCGGCGCGCTGCCAGAGCGTGCCGGCTTCTTTCGCCGGCGCACTTTGTTGCTGCGCGTGCAGGTTGCCAGCCAACGGCAGCAGGCCCACCGCCAGCACCGCGGCCAGCACCGCGCGGCGGCGGAACGCCAGCAGGGCCAGCAGCATCAACGGCGGCAGCAGCCAGTAGCCTTCATCCTGCCACTGACTGCCCTGCCCCGGGCCCTGCCGCGCGGTGCCATCGCTGGCATCCAGCACATCCAGTGCACGCAGGTCGCGATCATCGGCAGCGATGCGCGCGTACTGGCCGCCACCGGCGGTAGCCACCGTGCGCAGGCTGCCTTCATCCAGCGCGGCCTGGGCGATCTGCCCGGAGCCATCGCGGTAGGCCGCACCGGTGGGCGTGCCGAGGCCCAGCACCGACACCTGCAGGCCGAGACTGCGCGCCTGCGTCGCGGCGAGCGCGGCGGCGGCATCGGCCTGGTCGCTGATCAACAGGATGCGCCCACGCAGCGTGCCGGTCTGCCGCAGCAGCTGGGTCGCCCAGTCGATGGCGCGGTCGGCATGCTGTCCATCGCGCGGCATCACCTCCGGCGACAGCGCATCCAGGTACAGCGCCACGTTGGCGGTGTCATCGGTCAACGGTGCGACGGTGTAGGCGTCATCGGCATACACCACCAGACCCACCTGGCCGCCCTGCCGCGCACGCAGCAGCGCGCCGATCTTGGCCCGTGCCTGCAGCAACCGCGACGGCGGCAGGTCGGTGGCGGTGATGCGGCTGGACAGGTCCAGCACCACCACCAGCGGCGTGCCGGCCTGGTACATCGGCTGTGCCTGCTGGCGCCAGCTCGGGCCGGCCAGGGCCAGCACCGCCAGCGTCCAGCCCAGCAGGATGGCCCAGGGCAGGCGCGCACGGCGGCGCCCACCCGCGGCCAGCAGGTGCGACAGCAGGTGCGCGTCGACCGCCTGCCGCCACGCATCACTGCGGCGCTGCCGGTACAGCGTGGCGGCGATGATCAGCGGCAGCGCAAGCAGCGCCCACAACCACCCGGGCCGCAGGAAATGCAGTGCGCTCCAATCGGGAAGCGCGGCGTGGAATGTCTGCAGGAACGTGGCGATCATCGGCGGCGCTCCGGCCACAGCCATGCCAACGCACCCAGCAACAGCGCCAGGCCCAGCGGCCAGGCATAGCGTTCATTGCGCGGGCGCAGGCTTGGGCCCTTCGCCGCGATCGGTTCCAGCCGGTCCAGCTCGGCGTAGATGCCGGCCAGCTCGTCGGTATCGCGGGCGCGGAAGAAACGGCCGCCGGTCATTTCGGCGATCTTTCGCAGGGTGGCTTCATCCACCGGGTCGCGGTCACTGGCGATGGGGATGCCGAACAGACGCATGCTGCCATCGCTGCCGAAGGCGACGGTATGCACGCGCACGCCTTCGGCACGCGCAAGCTCGGCCGCGCGCAGCGGCTCCAGCACACCGGCATTGCTGACGCCGTCGGTCAGCAGGATCAGTACACGCTGCCCTTCCGGCTGGCTGCGCAGGCGCTTGACCGCCAGCGCGATGGCATCGCCGATGGCGGTCTCGCGCCCGGCCAGGCCGACCACGCTGTCGCGCAACTGGTCGCGCACGCTGGCCAGGTCAGGGGTGATCGGGGTGAGCGTGTAGGCACGGTCGCCGAACACCAGCAGGCCGACGCGATCACCGGCGCGGCGGTCGAGGAAGTCGGCCAGCACCGCCTTGGCCGCGGTCAACCGTTCCACCGCCTGTGAACCAAGCACCATGTCCGGCTCGCTCATGCTGCCGGACACGTCCATCGCCAGCATCATCTGCCGACCTTCCTGCGGCGGCGTGATCGCTTCGCCCAGCTGCTGTGGACGCGCCATCGCCACGCACAGCGCGGCCCAGGCCAACCACAGGATGATCGTGCGCAGCCAGGACGCATCGACGCGTCCGCCGCCGGCCAATGCCTGCAGTTCGCCCGGCGAATACGGCACGCGCAGGGCGGCGCCGGGTTCGGCGCGGCGTTTCCACAGATGCATCAGCAGCGGCAGCGGCAGCGCCAGCAATGCCAGCGGCCAGGCCAACTGCAGGTCCGGCCAGGGCCAGTAACTTGCCAGCAGGCTCATCGGCGGCGCTCCTGCAGCAGCTGCAGGTACCGTTCGCGTGCCCAGCGGCGGACCTCGGCCACGTCGTCCGCGGCCACCTGCGGGCGGTACGCGCCTTCGGCCAGCAGCCTGCGCTGCGGCTCGCCCAGGTCGTCCTTCGGGTCGATCCGCTGCCACCAGGGCTGGTCATGCAGCGCTTCGCTGCCCGGCTGGGCCAGGCGCGCGGCGCGGCGCAGCAGGCCGGCGATGGCGGCCAGTTCGGCCGCTGCGGTGGGCGTGGCCTGCAGTTCCTGGTCGAACTGCTGCAGCCAGCGTTGGCGCCTACGGCGACGACGCTCACGGATGAAGAGCACGATGCCCAGCACCAGCAGCACGGCGCCGATCAGCAACAGCCAGCCCGGCGCCGGTGGCCACCACGAGGGCGACGGCGGCAGTGCGACGTCGCGCAGTGGCAGGGCCGCGCTCACGCCGGCACCTCGGTCGGTGCAGGTGCCAGCCACGCGTCGCTGGGGGCATCGGTGGAGAGGATCTGCACATCCACCCGGCGTGCGGCCAGCTGCTGGCGCATGGCCTGCAGCGGTTCAACGAAGTGGGCGCGCCAGTGGTCCTGCACCTCGCTGCGGCGCAGGTCCAGGCCGATGCGCTGCTGCGCCGCCAGGAACTGCAGCGGTGCCGAGGGCGGCTGCAGTTCCAACGGATCGACCAGCAGCAGCAGGCTCAGGTCATGGTGCTGGGCCAGCGCACTCCAGCGCGCCGGGGCGATGCGCATGGCCTGCTGGGGATCGGCCAGCACCAGCATGCGCGCGCCGGGGCGCAGCACGCGGCCGGCGTGGTCCAGCGCGCGCTCCAGGCCGAGGTCATCGGCGGGTGGTTGCGCGTACCAGCGGGTCAGTGCGTCGAGCACGCGCAGCACGCCACGCGGGCCGCCGGCGGGAGCGATCGGCGGTTCACGATCACTGCCACGCAGCGCGCCGATACGGTCGCCGCGACGCTGCGCGGACCAGGCGGCTACGGCACCGGCGCGCGCGGCTTGCACCGACTTGAAGCGCACGCGCGTACCGAAATACAGCGCCGGCGAGGTGTCGGCGACGATCAGGCTGACCCGCTCGCGCTCGGCCTGGAACAGCTTGGTGTGCGCGCGACCGGTGCGCGCGGTCACCCGCCAGTCGATGTGTCGCGCGTCATCGCCGGGTACGTATTCGCGCGACTCGGCGTATTCCATGCCGCGTCCGCGCAGCGGTGACGGTGCCTGGCCGGCATTGCCCACGCGCCCACGGCGCGGCGGCGGCGGTCGCTGCGCCAGCCGGCGCAGGGCCACCAGCTCGGCCAGCTGCGGGCGCAGGCCATCGCCTTCGGCCACGCGGGCGCTGTGCGGCGGGGAAGGATCGGACATGTGCAGGCTCAGGGCGCCGGCACGCGGGCCAGAAGTTCCTGCACCAGGCGCTCGCCATCCCAGCCTTCGGCCGTCGCTTCATAGCTGGGCAGCACGCGGTGGCGCAGCACGTCGGCGGCCACGGCACGCACGTCATCCGGGGTAACGAAGTCACGACCGGCCAGCCACGCACGTGCACGCGCGCAGCGCTCCAGCGCGATCGAGCCACGCGGGCTTGCGCCCCAGGCGATGCGGCGGCCGAGGCCGGCGTCGTAGCGCGACGGATCGCGCGAGGCCAGCACCAGTTCGATCAGGTAACGCTCCAGCGCCGGCGCCATGTGCAGGTCCAGCACTTCGCGGCGGGCGTCGAACACCACCTGCATCGGCAGCTTTTCCGGTGCGGGCGCGGCGTTGTCCAGTGCACCGCGTGCACGGTCGCGGGCCAGGCGCAGGATCTCCGCTTCCGCGGCCTGGTCGGGGTAGCCGATGCGTACATGCATCAGGAACCGGTCCAGCTGCGCTTCCGGCAGCGGGAAGGTGCCTTCCTGCTCGATCGGGTTCTGCGTGGCCATCACCAGGAACAGCGATGGTAGCGCATAGGTGTGGCGGCCGACGGTGACCTGGCGCTCGCCCATCGCTTCCAGCAGCGCCGACTGCACCTTGGCCGGGGCGCGGTTGATTTCATCGGCCAGCAGGATCGGGTGGAAGATCGGGCCGGGCACGAATTCGAAGCGGCCTTCCTGCGGGCGCCAGATCTCGGTACCGGTCAGGTCGGCCGGCAGCAGGTCCGGGGTGAACTGGACGCGGGCGAAATCGGCTTCCAGGCGCGAGGCCAGCGCACGGATGGCGGTGGTCTTGGCCAGGCCGGGGGCACCTTCGACCAGCAGGTGGCCGTCGGCCAGCAGGGCGATCAGCAGGCGCTCGACCAGCGCGGCCTGGCCGACGATCTCGGCCGACAGGGCATCGCGCAGGCCGGTGAAGGCCGCATGCAGCTGCGAGGTGGTCGGCGCGGGCGGCGGCGTGGCGGATTCGGGCATCGGCGGTGGCAGGTTCATGGGGGCCTTTGACCGGCGCGGAACGGCACGGGTTCCCCACATCATCGCAGGCCGGTCCGCGGATTGGATCAAGGACGGATGAATGGCCATCCGCGCAGGGTGTGGATCCACCACGAAAAAGGGCCGCACATGGCGGCCCCGTCTCGTACAGCGTGTGCGGGCTGGCTCAGTTCTTCTTGGCCACGCGCAGCACCTTCGGGGTCACGAACACCAGCAGTTCGGCCTTGTCCTTGTTGCGGCCGCGCTTCTTGAACAGATTGCCAAGGAACGGCACATCGCCCAGGAACGGCACCTTGCTGACGCTGCTGCGGTCGGTGAACTCGTACACGCCACCGATCACCACGGTCTGGCCGTCCTCCACCAGCACGGCGGTGTTGACCTCGCGGCGGTTGATTTCCGGGATTTCACCGTAGCCGGCCAGGGTGATGTAGCGCTGCACTTCGTCCTTCTTGACCGCCATGTTCAGGAACACGCGGTTGTCGTCGGTGATGGTCGGGGTGACCTTCAGCTCCAGCACCACTTCCTTGAACTGCACGTTCGGGGTCTGCGCACCGCCGGCCGCACCGCCGCCGCTGATGGTCACGTAGCCGATTTCCTTACCCTGCTTGATCAGGGCCTCGCGCTGGTTGGTGGTCACCACGCGCGGGTTGGAGATCACTTCACCACGCGACTCCTCCTGCATGGCCGACAGTTCGACGTCCAGCAGGTAGCCCGCGTTGAGGATGGACAGTGCCAGCGAACCGGGGTTGCTGGTGGAGGCGACCGGCAGGTTCCAGTTCAGGCCTTTGCCAATCTCCGACGCGACCGGGATGGGCGCCGGGCCGATGCTGCCGCCGGTGATCCAGTCACGCACGGCATTGGCGTTGGTTGCGGCGGTGGTTACCTGTGAAGTGAGCGTATCGTGGTTCTGATCCACGCTGCCGCCGAAGTACACATTGTCACGGCTGCCACTGATGCCGAACTTGGCACCCAGCTCGCGGGCAAAGGTATCGGTGGCGATGACGATGCGGCTCTCGATCAGCACCTGGTCGACCGGGCGGTCGATCACGTTGATCAGCTCGCGCATGCGCGCGATCTTCTTCGGGATGTCGCTGATCATCAGGGTGTTGGTGCGCTCATCGGCGACGATGCGGCCGCGCGAGGACAGGAAGCCACTCTCTTCCTGGCTGGAACTGGAGCCGCCACCGCTACCACCACCGCCACCGCCGATGCCCTTGGCCTCGGTCAGCGCTTTGAAGATCTGCGTGGCGCTGTGGTAATTGATCTGCACGTAATCGGTCACCAGATCCTCGCGGTTCTCGATGGCGATGCGTGCGTCTTCCTTTTCCTGCTCGAACTTGGCCAGCTCAGCCTGCGGCGCGACCCAGATCACGCTGCCGTCGCGGCGCTTGTCCATGCCCTTGGCGCGCAGCACGATGTCCAGCGCCTGGTCCCACGGCACGTTGACCAGGCGCAGGGTCACATTGCCCTGCACCGAATCGGACGCCACGACATTCAGGTTCGACTCTTCGGCAATCAACTGCAGCACGGTGCGCACCGGCACGTCCTGGAAGTTGAAGGTGACCGGCTTGCCGCTGTAGCCACGCTCCGGCACGCCCTTGGCAGCCTGGGTGACGCTGCCGGCGGTGACGGCACCGACGGCGGCCGGTGCCTTGCGGGCACTGATCTCGACCACGTACTCGTTGCCGCTCTGGTAGGCCAGCGATTCGACCGCGCCGCCGGTGCTCAGCACCAGCTGGGTGCCCGCGCCGGACGGCTTGGCGTCGATGCGCTGCACCGGCGTGGCGAAGTCGGTGACGTTCAGCGGCTTCTGCAGGTTGGCCGGCAGTCGGGCATTGCCGACGTCGACCACCACGCTGTTGTCCTGCGTGCGCAGGTCAGGGATCGCGCCCTGGCCGTCGAACTGGACGATCAGGCGGCCACTGCCATCATCGCCGCGCTTGAAATCGATCCGCTGCACCGACAGCGAGGCCGGCGCGGAGGCCTGCGTCGCTACGGCGGTGCCTGCCGGCTTCTCGGCCGGTGCGGCAGCCAGCGCCGGGGCGCAGGCCAGCATCAGCGCGACTCCCAGCGCGCTGATGCGGTTCAAGGTAGAGCGCCGGATGGGTCGCAGCCCCTTGGCTTGGTGAAAAGTCATCGTGCTATCCCCAGTAAACGATCATTGATCATCGAGCGCGAGCGTGGCCGGACGTTCCAGCCAGCCCCCCGCACCGTCCGGCACAAGTTCGATCAGTTCCACGCGGTCTTCGTAGACCGCGGTGACCCGCCCGTCGCTCTGCCCAAGGTATCCACCCGGGCGCACCCGGTAGGTCACCTTGTCGGGCCCCATCACCAGAGCGACAGTGCCGCCTCCGGTACCGATGGTGCCCACCATGTCCAGCGCATCCAGCGGGAAGCCTTCAAGCGGCTCCTTGCGCCGGTTTGGATCCGGACGGGTTCCACCAGCCCCCTGCTGCGGATTGGCCCAGGCATCGGTGAACGGATCGCGCATGCCCTGCGCGGAATATTCGAAGGTCTCGAACTGCTGCATTACCGGCAGCGGCTCCAACGGCTGCGCCGGTCGTGCGCGCTCGCTTTCAACCCACTTTTCCAGATTGGGGGCGTCGCCGGGCGTGCTGGTGATGCCGCGGCCGCAGCCGGCCAGCAACAACACCGCCATCGCCATGCCACCCCGTGCAATGAAGGAACGGATCACTTCTGTGCCTCCTTGCCGGGTTCAACCTGTTGCTCTGCGATCTCGGACTCATCCAGATACCGGTAGGTCTTGACCGTACCGGACAGCTCCAGCGCGCCGGCGCGGATGCTGCCACCGGTCTTGTCGGCCGGCTTCAGGTTGATGTCGTGCATGGTCAGGATGACCACGCGCGGCAGTGAGGCCACGCCACTGACGAACGCGCCGAACTGGTGGTAGCTGCCCACCATCTTCAGCTTGATCGGCTTCTCGGCGTAGAACTCCTTGATCTGTTCCTGTTCCGGCTCGAACAGCTGGTTGGTCAGGCCGCTGGACAGCGCGGTCTGCGAGATGTCGATGATCAGGTCCGGCATCTCGGTCTTGCTGGGCAGCTGCCGCAGCATCTGCTGCAGGACCTGCTCCATCTGTGCCAGCTGCTGCTTGAGCGGTTCCAGGTTCACCGCGCGTGCCTGCTCGGTGCTGAACTGTTCGCGCAGCGTGGCTTCCTGGCCTTCCAGGCTTGCCAGTTCCTCGCGCTTGCCGCTGATCAGCAGCATGTACGCCACGAACATGATGACCAGGGCGATCAGCGTGCAGAACACGATCTTCGCGTTCCGCGGCCAGTTGCCGATGTCGTTGAAGTCCAGGCTCTTGAGGTCGACTTTCTTGCTCATGCGCGGTCCCCCTGCAGCGGGGCGTGGAAGGCCTGCGGCGGCTGCGCCAGGCGGCTCCCCTCAGGCTTGGGCGTGGCCGCCGGCTTGGCGGCCGGCGCTGTCGGCGCTGTCGGCGCGGGCTGGGCGGCCGGGGCGTTCGCCGGAGCAGCAGCAGGTGCCGGAGCAGCGGCCGGAGCAGCGCCGGGCTGGGCCGGAGCCGGGCCAGCTGCCGGAGCGGCCGCATCCGAACCTGCCACCAGCGGCGCGACGGCCGGAGCATCAGCGGCGGGCGCCGTCACCGAGCCATCGGCATTGAGGCCGGGGGTGGTGGTCTCGTCGCTCTGTGCCGGCAGCTTCACCGTCACCTTGAACATGTACGGCAGCGCCTTGATGTCAGCCACCGGGCCACCAGGACGGATCTCCTTGTCCTTCTCCGGGTTGCTGGCTTCGATGATCGACAGCTCCGGGTTGGTCATCCAGCCGGAGACAGCCAGGTTGCGCATGTACGCCGAAACGCGTGCATTGGACTGGGTGCGACCTTCCAGGGTGAGCATGTCACCGTCCTGCTTCAGGGAGGTCAGCACCACGCCATCGGGAATGGTGCGGACCAGCGCATCGAACAGATGGACCATCTGCGAACGCTTGGCCTGCAGCTGCTCGATGACGGCCTTGCGCGCCAGCAGGCGGCTCTTCTGCTCGTCGAGGCGCTTGATCTCCTCGTTCTGCTTCTTGACCTTCTCGATCTCGGTCTGCAGGTACGCGTTGCGCTCCTGCTGGCCGCTGACCTGCATGTCGTAGTAGAACCAGATCAGCAGGGACAGCAGCAGGCCACCGAGCGCGGCCATGCCGAGCATGACGCCGAACTCGCGCTGGCGCTGCTTGCGCCGTTCGGCGCGCCAGGGCAATAGATTGATGCGTGCCATCAGTCGAAGCTCCTCAGTGCCAGACCGGTAGCGATCATCAGCGCGGGGGCATCCTGGGCAAGCGCCTGCGCCTGCACCTTCGGGCCCAGGGTCATCTGTGCCAGCGGGTTGGCGACCACGGTCGGCACGCCCAGCTGCTCTTCGACCATCTCCGGCAGACCGGCCAGCGCGGCGCAACCGCCGGCGAGCACGATGTGGTCGACCCGGTTGAATTCGCTGCCTGCGTAGAAGAACTGCAGCAGGCGGCTGATCTGCTGGACCGTCGCTTCCTTGAAGGGCTCCAGCACTTCCACTTCGTAGCTTTCCGGCAGCCCGCCCTGGCGCTTGGCCAGACCGGCTTCCTCGTAGCTCAGGCCGTAGCGGCGCATGATCTCATCGGTCAGCTGCTTGCCGCCGAACACCTGTTCGCGGCTGTACAGGCTGCGGCCGCCGCGCAGGACGTTCAGCGTGGTCATGGTGGCGCCGATGTCGACCAGGGCCACCACGCCGTCGTGGGACACCGGCAGCTCGCTGGCCACCAGGGCGAAGGCGTTCTCGACCGCGAAGGCCTCCACGTCCATCACCTTGGCCTGCAGGCCGCCCAGCTCCAGCGCCGACTGGCGCAGCTCGACGTTTTCCGAGCGCGAGGCAGCCAGCAGCACCTGGACCATCTCCGGGTTGTTCGGGATCGCCCCGATCACCTCGAAGTCCAGGTTCACTTCCTCGATCGGGTACGGAATGTAGTTGACCGCTTCCAGCTCGATCTGGGCTTCCATGTCGCCCTCGTCGAGGTCGGCCGGCATCGGGATCACCTTGGTGATCACCGCCGAACCGGCCACGGCGGCCGCGGCCAGCTTGGCCTTGCTGCCGGAACGGTTCATCGCCCGGCGGATGGCCTCACCCACGGCCTCCACCTCGACGATGTTCTTTTCAACCACAGCATTCGGCGGCAACGGTTCCACGGCGTAGTGTTCCACGCGGAAACGGTTGCCGCTGCGGGAAAGCTGCAACAGCTTTACCGCAGTCGAACTGATGTCGACGCCAATGAGCGGCGACTGACTTTTTGGGATGAGCCCCACGGTTTCTCCCCTGCCGACGGGCACTTGGACACAGGATCTGCGTCCGCGCATTAATAACGTATTTTTAGCGAATGGCAACCGCCCTGCTGTGAAATCCCTCACAGGATGAACACGCAGCCCCTGGCAATTCCCCTTGCGTTCCCCGGTACCGGCCCCAGCCGCTACCTTGCGTAATCTATACTCTGCGACCACGAAATTCGCAATCGGAATCTGACACCGATGACTCGTCTCCGCCGCTGGCTGCGCTGGATCTTTGTTGTTGTCCTGGTCCTGGCGCTGGTTGGTGCTGCCGCCGTGGGCGGCCTGTACTACGCCGTATCGTCCAAGCTTCCCGACGTGCAGACCCTGCGCGACGTGGAAATGCAGGAGCCGATGTACGTCTATGCTGCCGATGGCAAGCTGATGGCCGTCTTCGGCGAGACCCGGCGCACCCCCATCACCATGAAGGACGTGCCGGAGAACCTGAAGCGGGCTTTCCTGGCCACCGAGGATGCCCGCTTCTATGAGCATGGCGGCGTGGACTACAAGGGCATCGCCCGCGCAGTGTGGCTGCTGGCCACCACCAGCGACCGGCGCGTGCCGGGTGGTTCGACCATCACCCAGCAGGTCGCCCGCCAGTTCTTCCTCAGCTCCGAGTACAGCTACACCCGCAAGCTGGCCGAGATCCTGCTGGCCCGCAAGATCGAGTCCGAGCTGAGCAAGGACGAGATCTTCGAGCTGTACCTGAACAAGAGTTTCTTCGGCAACCGCGCCTACGGTGTGGCCGCCGCCGCCGAGTTCTACTACGGCAAGAAGCTGAACGAGCTGGACCTGGACGAAATGGCCTCGCTGGCCGGCATCCCCAAGTTCCCCTCCTCCGGCAACCCGATCTCCAACCCGGAACGTGCCCGCCAGCGCCGCGACAACTACGTGCTGCAGCGCATGGCCGACCTGAAGTTCGTCAGCCAGGCCGAGGCCGATGCGGCCAAGGCCGTGCCGATGCACGCCACCCCGCACGAGCCGCCGGTGGAGGTGTACGCCCCGTACGTGGCCGAGCTGGTGCGCCAGGAAATGATCGCCCGCTTCGGCGGCGACGTGGTCAACAAGGGTTACCACGTCACCACGACCATTGATTCCACCCTGCAGGAGTCGGCCAACCTGGCCGTGCGTGACGGCCTGCTGCTGTACGACCACCGCCACGGCTGGCACGGCGTGGAGAAGCAGGTGCAGCTGGGCGCCGGTGATGACGCCGCTGCCCTGGCCGAGCACCTGCGCGGCATCGCCGGCCAGGCCGGCCTGCTGCCGGCCATCGTCGCCAGCACCGGCGCCGACGGCAGCGCCACCGTGGTCCTGGGCAACCGCAGCGAGATCGTGCTGCCGGCGGGCGCCGCCAAGTGGACCAACAAGACCCCGGGCAAGCTGGTGCAGCGCGGCGACATCGTGCGCGTGCGCGCTGGTGCGAAGGAAGGCGAGTGGCTGCTGGACCAGATTCCGCGCGGCCAGTCCGCCCTGGTCTCGCTGGACGCCCATAGCGGCGCCCTGAAGGCCCTGGTCGGTGGCTTCAGCTTCTCCGGCAACAAGTTCAACCGTGCCACCCAGGCCCGCCGCCAGCCGGGTTCGAGCTTCAAGCCGTTCGTCTACGCGGCCGCCTTCGACAAGGGCTACAACCCAGCCTCGATCGTGCTCGACGCCCCGGTCGTGTTCCGCGACCGCCGTGGCAAGACCTGGGCGCCGCAGAACGACGGCGGCGGCTTCCGCGGCCCGATGCGCCTGCGCGAAGCCCTGGTGCAGTCGCGCAACCTGGTGTCGGTACGCCTGCTTGATGGCATGGGCGTGGATTACGCGCGCAAGTACATCAGCGAGTTTGGTTTTGCCGAATCGGAACTGCCGCCGAACCTGTCGATGTCGCTGGGTACCGCCTCGCTCACCCCGCTGTCGGTGGCCCGCGGCTACGCCGTGTTCGCCAACGGCGGCTCGCGCGTGGACACCTGGCTGATCGACCAGGTGACCGACCGCGACGGCACCGTGGTGTTCAAGGAGAACCCGGCCCTGGCCTGCCGCGAGTGCGCCGGCACCAGCGACCAGCCGGTGAACCAGGTGGTGGATGGCTTCAACTTCGGTGCCCCGGCGCCCAAGCCCGATGCCACCGCAGCTGCCAAGCCGGCCACCGAGACCCCGGCTGCGCCGGTCAACCCGGACGCCCGCACCGCCCCGCGCGCGATCGACGCCCGTACGGCTTACCAGCTGGTGTCGATGATGCGCGACGTGGTCCAGCGCGGTACCGGTACCGCCGCCAAGGTGCTCGGCCGCGCCGACCTGGGTGGCAAGACCGGTTCGACCAATGACCACCGCGACGCCTGGTTCTCCGGCTTCGGCGGCCCGTACGTCACCACCGTCTGGGTGGGCCGCGACGACTTCCGCTCGCTGGGCTACCGGGAATACGGTGGCAAGGCCGCCCTGCCGATCTGGATCGACTACATGCGCACCGCCCTGAAGGACGTACCGCTGGCCGAGAACGAACCGCCGGCCGGCATGGTCCAGGCCACGCTCAACGGAGCGGTGGAGTGGGTGAAGGTGGAGGACATGGACCGCCTGACCGACTATGACCTCAACCTGCAGAACACCCCGCAGGCCGACGCCGCCGCGTTCGATATCTTCTAAGGCCGGCATGGGTGCCGGTACAGGTGGGTGCCAACCGTTGGTTGGCACTGCCTTTGCCTCTGCCTGGTGGGTGCCAACCGTTGGTTGGCACTGCCTTGGCTCGGTGGGTGCCAACCGTTGGTTGGCACTGCCTTGGCTCGGTGGGTGCCAACCGTTGGTTGGCACTGCCTTGGCTCGGTGGGTGCCAACCGTTGGTTGGCACTTGGACATCCGCCGGGCATGGCCCGGCGCTACCGGTAGATGCCAACCAAGGTTGGCCGCTACCAACGCCCGCCCCCACGCAGATGTCACATCACTGCGCTAACCTGTCCCCAGGTCGCATCAGGAGTCTTTGCATGCATCGGGCACGTCAGCATGCTGCCAGCCAGACCCGCGAGCGGCGCCACCGCCTCGCCCACGAAGCCGCCCGCCTCATGGCCGAAGGCGGCATCCGCGACTACCACCAGGCCAAGTTGAAGGCCGCCAGCCGCCTCGGCATCCACGACGATGCCTCCCTGCCCCGCAACGTCGAGATCGAAGACGCCCTGCGCGAGTACCAGCGCCTGTTCGCCGGGCCCGAGCACGGCAACGACCTGCAGCGCCGCCGCGAAGCCGCAGGGCGCGCCCTGGAATTCCTGCATGGCTTCGCCCCGCGCCTGGTTGGGCCGGTGCTGGACGGCACCGCCGACGCCAACAGCCCCGTGCAGCTGCACGTGCACAGCGATGACCCGGAAGCCGTGCACCGCTTCCTCGACGAACATGGCATCCCCGCCGAATCGCGCGTGCGTCGCCTGCGCCTGGACCGCGAGCGCAGCCTGGATGTACCGGTGTGGGTGTTCAGTGCCGAGGAACTGACCTTCGACCTGGCCGTACTGCCCTACGACGCCCTGCGCCAGGCACCGCTGTCGCCGGTGGACGAGAAGCCGATGCGCCGGGCATCGATCGCGCAGCTGCGGCAGCTGCTGGCAGAAGCGGAGATCACCGCCTACATCGCACCGCCCCTGTAGAGCCGAGCCCACGCTCGGCTGCTCTACGGCATGGCTCTGAGCCGAACATGGGTTCGGCTCTACGGCGGCCGCACGGGGCCGAGCACGTGCCGCTGGTACCAGGCCTGGAACATCAGCACCGTCCACAGCAGCGGATGCCAGCGCCGCTCCCCGGCCAGGAACTGCTGCCACATGGACACGATGATGGCCTGATCAAACAGGCCATGGGCCTGCAACGCCTTGGGTGACAGCAACGCCTCTGCCCAGGGTCGAAGCGGCCCGCGCAACCACGTGGCCACCGGTGGCCCGAAGCCACGTTTGGGCCGGTTGACCAGCGCGTCCGGCAGGTAACGCAGCAGTACCTGTCGGGGCAGCCACTTGTGCTGGCCGTCGCGATACTTGAGGTGCAGTGGCAACTGCCATGACAGCGCCATGATCGCCGGGTCCAGCAACGGCGCGTGCACCTGCAGCCCGGCATGCAAAGCCGCGCGGTGGGTCTTGGTCAGAATGCCCTCCGCCAGCTCCATGCAGACCTCCAGCTGCTGCAGCTGCCGTGCATCGTCATCGTACAAGGCAATACCGTGTGGATCGTCATAGGGCGTGCGCAGCACGCGCGCCCCCTTCACCAGACGGCAGGGATCACGCCAGCGCACAGTGCGCAGATGGAAGTGATGGCGGATGTCAGCGCTGGCGACATTGGCCAGCAGCGCAGGCCAGCCGCCCAGCCGCGGCAGCTCGCCACTGCCTCGCGCGTACCGGCCAGCAAGGCCGCGTACGGCCGCTGGCAGCCAGCGTGCCAGGCGCGCGTTGCGCAGGGCCTTGGCGTGGGCGGCATGGCCAAACCACAGTTCGTCGCCGCCATCCCCCGCCAGCGCCATGCTGCAGTGGTTCCCCATCCACTGGCTGGCCAGAAGCGTAGGCACCTGCGATGCGTCGGCAAACGGCTCGCACCATGCAGCGGCAACGGCCGGCATCATCTCCAAGACCGATGCCCCTGAAAGCAACACGTCGTGATGGCGAGTGCCCAACGCTTTTGCAACCGCTGCTGCCCACGCACGCTCGTCGTGTGCTTCATCGTGGAAGCCCACGCAGAGCGTATCCACCGGCTGTGCGCTGTGCGCCTGCAGCGCTGCCGCCACCAGCGACGAGTCGACCCCACCGGAAAGGAACGCCGCATGCGCGCCAGCCTCGTGCGCAACGCCCACGCACTGATGAATGCGAGCATCCAGCGCATCGATGGCCTCCCGGTCCCCGACACTGCCTGCAGTTCCCAGCGTCGATGCAGCGACCACCGGTTGCAGCAGCTGCTGGTCGATGCCGGCATGGTGCAGCTGCGGGCCGCGGGTAACCGCAGCCACATCAAGCCGCAGCACTGTGCCTGGCCGCAGTTTGAACACCCCCTTCACGATGCAGTGAGGCGCCGGCACATAACCGCGCTGCAGATACAGCGCCAACACATCGCGATTGATCTGATGCGCCGCACACGGGTCTGCGCGCAGCATGCCCAGTGCGCTGGCAAAGACCAGGCTGCCGGCCGACCAACCGTAGTACAGCGGATGCTGCCCGGCGGCATCACGCGCCAGCCAGAGTTCTGCGGTGTGGGTATCGAAGACCGTCAGCGCATAGGCGCCCCTCAGCTGCGGCACGGCCGCGGCGACGCCCCTGACGCTGATCAGATCGGCCAATGGCAGTCGGCCAGGCGTCACGACCCAGCCATCCCACATGACCACGTAGCGCCCGCACGACGAGTGCATTACCGAGCCCGCATGGCTCACCTCAGTGCCTACCCGTGCCAGCGCCAGACGCCTCCCCGCATCCAGCCACTGGCAGTGCCCGCCGGGTGCAGCCGGCGCGGCCTCCAGCATTGCCAGGACGCGCTGCTGCACCGGGGCACTGGAGATTTCCGGGGACCATATCCCCGCCATTCCGTTCATTGTGCGGGCCTCATCACCCGAGGGCCGAAACGGGCAGGGAGAGACTGCCCGCTCCGGCGCCTCGCTCAGAATCGATAGCCGTAGGACAGGGTGAGCTGTGCGTTGTGCAGCCGGTCGCCATTCACCGCCCTGGCCACGTCGCTGCCCTTGCGCGCACGCAACACGCTGTACTCGGTACGCAGGAAGCTGCTGTCGGAGAGGTGCAGCTGGCTGCCCAGGCCGTACTGACGCGCAAGCCCACTGGTCTTGACGGTACGCGCATCGGTAGAACCGCCTGCGATATAGCGCGACTGCATGTTGCCCAGGCCGGCCCGGCCGAACAGTTCAACGTGCTGGCCCACCGGCACGATACCCAGCGCCGAGACCGACACTGCGCGGCTGCTGACACCGGTGCGCTGCGGCGTGCCGTTGCCCTTGGCAGACGTCCTGGCGTGCCGCCCCATGCTGCTGAAGTCCGATTCCACTGCGGCGTAGCGGTTGATGCGGTAACCGGCGCCCAGCGTGTAGGCCAGGCGCGACGGCCCCACGTCCTTGGTCTGCTTGTCATTGGGCACGTGCTTGCCGTAGGCGCTCAACTGCGCCTTGCCGAGGCCGGCTACGCCATAGACACCCGTGCGGTCCGAGGCATCGGCCGAGGCTACGGCCGGCACTGCGGCCAGCAGCAACGCGCCAAGAAGAGGAGAGAAATACTGCGTCATGTGGAACTCCGTTCTGTTGGAGCCCCCAGCTTGCGGACGCCTCCGCGCCCCCGCCTCAGTGCGTCTGTGGCAGCGATGTCACCGCGCTGAGGCCGATCATGACCCTTTGTAACGACACGCCCGGCCAGCTGAACACACCCCCCGCACGCTGGCGCCGTGTCGCATTTGGCAGTGACGTGAATGGCAGTGCCCTGCCTATCATCGACCGCGTTCTGCAACTATTCCCAACGCCCATGCATCGGCTACTGCTTGTTGAAGACGACGACCGCCTGGCCGGTCTGATCACCCGCTATCTCCAGCGCCACGCCTTCCACGTCACCCGCGTTGCGAACGGGCAGGACGCCATCGAGCACGTGGCCAACGACACCCCGCAGATCATTCTGCTTGACCTCGGCCTGCCGGACATGGATGGCCTGGATACCTGCCGCGCGTTGCGGCGTGCCTACAACGGCCTGCTGTGCATCTTCAGCGCACGCGCCGATGACATCCATCAGGTGGTAGGGCTGGAGCTCGGCGCGGACGACTACTTCACCAAACCCATCGAGCCGGCCGTGCTGGTCGCGCGTCTGCGTGCCCACCTGCGGCGCGCGCACGCGGGCGGACGGTCTGAGCCCGAGCTGCTTGTCTTTGGTCAGCTGAGCATCGACCCCGGCAGCCGTACCGTGCAGCTGGACAGCGCGCCGATTGCGCTGACCACGGCCGAATTCGATCTGCTGCTGATCCTGGCGCGCAACGCCGGCCGTATCCTGCATCGCGATGACCTGTTCAAGGGCCTGCGCGGCATCGGCTTTGACGGCATGGACCGGTCCATCGACGCACGCGTATCGCGGCTGCGTCGCAAACTGGGCGATCTCGACACCGAGCCGTTGCGCATCCGCACCGTGCGCGGGCGAGGCTACCTGTTCAACGCAAGCGGCTGGCAATGAGGCCACGGCGCCTGAAGGGGCCACTGCCCCTCTATGTGCGCTACTGCGTGATCTTCATCGCGGCGCAACTGCTGCTGTTGACGGCCGGCACCTTGCTGTGGGAACGGCTGCTCGACCCGACGCCGGTCTCCACCCTGCACTACCGCGTGCAGGGCAGCCATGCGCTGCTGGCCGATCGCCTACTGCAGGTGCCCGAAACGCAGCGCGCTGAGGCCCTGGCGGGGCTGCAGACGCTGTTCGCCTACCCCCTGCAGCTGCAACCCCTGGCTGAGGTTGAAGGGCAGCTGCCGGCTGCTGAGGCGGACAAGCTGCGGGACGGGCAGATCGTGGTGTCCGCCGACGGGGCCTACAGCCACCAACGGCTCACGGGAACGAGCTCCGTGCTGACGTTGGGTGACTTCAGCAACGTGCCCGAAAACGATGACGATGAGGAGGACCTGCTGGAGGACGGCCTGTACTGGCTGAGCCTGCTGACCACCGTCGCAGCCGCCGTGGCGCTTCCGCTGTACTTTCTCATCCACCGCTTCTGGCATGACGTCAAGGTCCTGCACGACACCGTGCATCACCTGCAGGCCAATGCCTTCAGCCACCCCGTGCCGCCCCTTCGCACCCGCCTGCTGCGGCCGCTGGGCCATGCCCTGGATGATCTTTCCCAGCAGCTGCAGGTACTGCTGGACGGCCAGCGCCTGCTGGGGCAGGCCATGGCGCATGAACTGCGCACGCCGTTGGCGCGGATGCGGTTTACGGTCGGGCTGATGGAAGAACAGCAGGCGGTGCCGGACGATGAGGGCACCCTGCTGCACGATCTGCAGACCGATCTGCAGCTGCTGCAGGACCTGACCGCCGCCAGCGTGGAATACCTGCGCTTTGGGCGGATGCCCCTGGTGGAACGCCGCCCGGTGAACGTGCAGACACTGCTGCGGGATGCGGCAGCGGCCATCTGCCGGCCGCCCGGCCCCGCAGTGACCTGCCAATGCTGCCCGCAGCTGACGGTACACGCCAACGAAGCGGCGCTGGATCTGGCAGTGCGCAATCTCCTGGCCAACGCGGTGCGGCATGCCCGTTCGGCAGTGCGCATGCAGGCGGAACTGCACCAGGGCGGCCTGCGCCTGCGCGTGGAAGACGACGGACCGGGCATTCCCCCCGCCCACCGTCAACAGGTCTTTGCGCCTTACGTGCGCCTGTGCCAATCCACCGAAGGCTTCGGGCTGGGGCTGGCGATGGTCAAGGCCATTACCCAGCGCCATGGTGGACACGTGGAGATTGGCGACAGCCCGCTGGGCGGCGCAGCCGTGACCCTGTGGCTACCCGAGGCAACCCCGTGGTAGATACCGTGTCGTCCTTGCCTAGGCAAGGACGACTTCAGGCTCAAACGGTCGGCCGCTCTTCAGTACTCCCCAGACCAGGTGTATGAGCTTGCGCATCAGCGCACACATGATGACCTTGAATGGCTTTCCTTTCTCGCTGAGACGTTCTGCAAAGGCCTTCAGAGTCGGGTTGTAGGTCTTCCCGGTCAGCGCAGGCATGTACAACTTTTTGCGGAAATTGGCATCGCCCACCCGCGATATCCGGGCTTTACCTTCGTAATTTCCTGATTGACGCTGCG
>NZ_CP026003.1:4351178-4570883 GCF_003086795.1 Stenotrophomonas sp. SAU14A_NAIMI4_5
GCCGTAGTAGGTCACCAGATCGTCCCGGGTCATGGCGTGCCCCCGCACGCCCCACTTCACCGGCTCGGCGGCAAAGCCAATTCGCTTGCCCATCGCCTCAATAGCAGCCTGCGCGTCGCGCTCGCTCCTGTATTCCAGCGGGGCTGGCGTGCCTATTCTGTACCAGGTGTGGGTGACTTCCTGTGCCGACGCCCCGCCCGCGCACACGGCGGATAACGCAAGGGCAACCCACCCGGCGCCCTGCCGGGCCCATGAATGTTCCTTCATTGGCATTCCTCGTCCTTGAGCGCGCCGCGCGCGCAGATCTCACAGCCCGAACCGGGCGATTGCATCCGAAGGCGAAAGAAAACCAGATGATTCGGGCGGGCGCAAGGAACCAGCCGCACATTCTGCGGTTATTGGAGAAAAACCAAGCCTCCTGGGAGGTCGACGCGCAGCAGCGGCGTTATCGCTGACGCAAGAAGGTGCTGAAAGCGTCTTTCGCGCTCGTTGAGCGCTGGCACGGTTGCGGCTCCCACGCGGACGGCAGTCGAGCAAGCTCGACTCTACGAGAGCAGGTGATCTTTCGAGCAAGCTCGACGCTACGAGAGCAGGTGATCTGTCGAGCATGGTCGACGCTACGCCGCGATCACAAGGCCAGGGTGAGGGGGCAGTCGCCGCGCTCGCGACACGCCTGCAGCGCGCATTCGCCTGCAGCTTCTGCATCATCCAGCGCGGTCAGGTCGAAGGTCTGCTTGTCCTCGCCCAGCACGTACATCACCGGGTAGTCCCACACGTCGTCGCGGCGGATGCCGGTCACGAACAACCGCCCCTGCCCCTGCGGCCCATCCAGGGCCACGGTGAGGGCGACATCGCGCCGGCCGTCGTAGGCCGTCTGCATGCTGCCCAGCGGCATCGCCTCGGCACGCAGCGGCTCACCGAGCACCTGCACCAGTTCGATGCTGCAGGCGGCGCGGCGCATTGCTTCGCGCATCGGCGGGCTTTCGTGTGCGGCCTCGCTCCAGCGCAGCACGCTCCAGGCGATCATGCCGCACAGCGCGCCCAGGAACAACACCACCGACAGCGGCATGGCCCAGCGCCAGTGACGGCGCCACCAGCCAGGGCTGGCAGCGCGGTGGCCGGGGATCGGCGGTGGCAGATGCATCGGCGGGCTCCTTCCCGTGGGTCTGTCAGGGCTTCAGGCAGCGGTCCAGGAAGGCCTCGGCGACGCGGTAGCGGTGCAGTGCATCGGCACCGGACAGGCCGTGCTTGGCGCCGGGGTAGGTCATCAGTTCAAACGGCTGGCCACGCTTCTGCAGCGCGCTCATCAGGCTGGTCGAATTGGTGAACAGCACGTTGTCGTCGGCCATGCCGTGGATCAGCAGCAGCGGCGAACGCAGGCCCTCGATGTGGGTGAGCACGCGCGCTTCGCGGTAGCCGGCTTCATTGCGCTTGGGCAGGTCCATGTAGCGTTCGGTGTAGTGGCTGTCGTACAGGCCCCAGTCGGTGACCGGTGCGCCGGCCACGCCGCAGGCATAGCTGTCCGACGCCTTGGCCAGCAGCATCAGTGTCATGTAGCCGCCGTTGGACCAGCCCTGCACGCCGATGCGCGCCGGGTCCACCCACGGCTGCTGCTTCAGCCAGGCCACGCCACGCAGCTGATCGGCCACTTCCACCGTGCCCTGCTTGCCGTACAGCGCGCCGCCGAAATCGCGACCGCGACGCGGGGTGCCGCGGTTGTCCAGCGAGAACACCACGTAGCCCTGCTGCGCCAGGTACTGGTTGAACAGGTGGTCGCCGCGGCCGGGCCAGCTGTCGGTGACGGTCTGGCTGGCCGGGCCGCCATACACGTACACGGCCACCGGGTAGCGCTTGGACGGGTCGAAGCCTGCAGGCTTGATGATGCTGTAGTTCAGCGGGGTCTTGCCGTCGGCGGCAGTGAGCGTGCCGAACTCGATCGGGCGCTGCGCATCGCGGTAACGCGCATACGGGTGCTTGGGATCGGCCAGGTCGTTCTCGAGCAGGGTGGCGATCTTCTCGCCGTTGGCACGGAACAGTTCGATCTGCGGCGGCGTGGTGCTGTTGGACCAGGTGTCTACGTAGACGCTGGCGTTGCGCGCGAAGCTGGCGGTGTGCATGCCCGGCGCCTGGGACAGGCGCTGCGGCTGGCCACCCTGCAGCGACACGGCGTAGATCTGGCTTTCGCGCGCCGAATCGATGCCGGCACGGAAGTAGGCCTTGCCGGCCTTTTCGTCGACGGCCAGCAGCTCATCCACCGACCAGTCACCGTGGGTCAGCGCGGTGGTCTTGCCCTTGGCATCGATGCGGTACAGATGCTGGAAACCGGTGCGCTCGGACGACCACAGCACGCTGCCGTCATCGAGGAAACGCAGGCTGTTGTGCAGCGGCACCCAGGTCGGGCTGGTCTCGTGCGCCAGCATGCGCGTGCCGTTGGCAGCCAGGTCCACTTCCACCAGGTCCAGCAGCTTCTGGTCGCGCGACTGGCGCTGGTAGGTGACGCGCTTGGCATCGCGCCAGTCGACGCGGGCCAGGTAGATGTCCTGTTCCTTGCCGAGGTCGATCCAGCGCGGCGTGGCGGCGGCGGTCGGCGCGATCACGCCCAGCTGCACGCGCACGTTGGCATCGCCGGCAGCCGGGTAGCGCTGTTCGACCACATCGGTGCGGTCGGCATAGACCTCGTAGCGCTTCTGCACCGGCACCGGCGCTTCGTCGATACGGGCGAAGGCAATGGCCGAATCATCCGGCGCCCACCAGTAGCCGGTGTGGCGGTCCATTTCCTCATCGGCGACAAACTCGGCCACGCCGTTGCCGATGGTCGCGCTGCCGTCGGTGGTCAGCTGCAGCTGCTTGCCGCTGGCCAGGTCGATCACCCACAGGTTGCGGCCGCGGATGAAGCTGACGAAGCCGCCCTTGGGCGACAGCTTGGCATCGGTGGCGAAGCCTTCGCCGTGGGTCAGCTGGCGCACGGCCGCTGCGCCCTGCTGCTTCAGGTCGTACAGGTACAGCTCGCCGCCCAGCGGGAACAGCAGGCGCTGCGCGTCCGGCGACCACTGGTAATCGACGATGCCGGTCATCGCGGCGATGCGCTGGCGCTCGCGGCGGGCCTTCTCTTCATCGCTGAGGGTTTCGGTGCCGGGCAGCACCACCTTCGAATCGACCAGCAGGCGGGTCTGGCCGCTGCCGATGTCGTAGCTCCACAGGTCCAGCTGGTTGCGGTCGCTGTCCTTGCCGCGCAGGAAGGTGACGCGCGAGCCGTCCGGGGCCACCTTGGGCTTCATCAGGGTCGGGCCGGACAGCGGCAGCGGGCCGGTGATGGCTTCCAGGGTGAGTTTTTCAGCGTGGGCGGCAGTGGTGGTGGCGAGCATGAGGGCGAGCGAGGCGAACAGATGGCGCATGGAAGGTCCCGGCAAACGGCAGGTCCGTCACGCGCCAGGCGCGCAGCGGTCGTACCCCCATCCTAACCAAGCCGGTCTGCGAAGGCAGCATGACCTTCTGCCCATGGCGCCGTGCCGACCAACGGTCGGCACCTACCGTCGCCGGGGTCAGAGCCCTTTGCGTGGCAAAGGGATCCGACCCCGGGCTGGTCGGCATCCACCACCAGTAGATCCACGCCATGCGTGGATGATGCCGCCCCTGGGCTGGTCAGCGCTGGCCGAACAGGAGCTTGCGCTCTTCCTCGCTCATCGGCTTGCCGGCGTTGGGGTTCACCTGCTTGCTCAGGGCATAGGCGCGCTGGGTGGCCGGGCGCGCGGCGATGGCGTCGTGCCAGCGCTTCAGGTTCGGGAAGGCGGCGAAATCTACCGGAATCTTGTCGTAAGCGCCAATCCACGGGTAGCTGGCCATGTCGGCGATGGTGTAGTCATCACCCGCCAGGAAGGCGTAATCGGCCAGGCGCTTGTCCATCACCCCGTGCAGGCGGCGCACTTCGTTGTCATAGCGCTCGACAGCGTAGGGGATCTTTTCCGGGGCATAGACATTGAAGTGGCCCATCTGGCCGCTCATCGGGCCCAGCCCGGCCATCTGCCAGAACAGCCATTCCAGGGTGGTGACGCGGCCGCGCGCGTCGCTGGGCAGGAACTGGCCGGTCTTCTCGGCCAGGTACAGCAGGATCGCGCCGGATTCGAACACGCTCTGCGGGGCGCCGCCATCGGCCGGGGCATGGTCGACGATGGCCGGCATCTTGTTGTTGGGCGAAATCGCCAGGAATTCCGGCTTGAACTGGTCACCCGAGCCGATGTTGACCGGGTGGATGCGGTATTCCAGGCCGGCTTCCTCCAGCAGCAGGGTGACTTTGTGGCCGTTGGGGGTGGGCCAGTAATACAGGTCGATCATGGCGTCGGCTCGGGGTTCGGAAGGAACCTGAAGTCTAGTGCGTGAGTTGGCTTGGCACCGTCATGGTGGCCCGGTAACCTCGCCTCTCCCTCGAAACGCAGCATCCCCCGCATGAGTGCAAACCGCCTGCCGCCCTCCCCGCTGTCCAACCTGATCTTCGCCTCGCGCTGGCTGCAGCTGCCGCTGTACCTGGGCCTGATCGTGGCGCAGTGCGTCTATGTGTTCCTGTTCGGCAAGGAACTGTGGCACCTGATTTCGCATTCGGCCTCGATGGGCGAGCAGCAGATCATGCTGATCGTGCTGGGCCTGATCGACGTGGTGATGATTTCCAACCTGCTGGTGATGGTGATCGTGGGCGGTTACGAGACCTTCGTGTCGCGCCTGCGCCTGGAAGGCCACCCGGACCAGCCGGAGTGGCTGAGCCACGTCAACGCCAGCGTGCTGAAGGTGAAGCTGGCGATGGCGATCATCGGCATCTCCTCGATCCACCTGCTGAAGACGTTCATCGGCACCGGCGCACTGGGCGGCATTCCGCTGTGCCCGCCGGAGCGCATGGCCACCGCTGCCGCCAACATCGGCGAGCAGACCTGCGCCACCCTCACCGCCGATGGCGTGCTGTGGCAGACCATCATCCACTGCGTGTTCATCCTGTCGGCGATCGGCATCGCCTGGACCGACAAGCTGATGTCCGGCGGCCACGACAAGGCCGACAGCCACGGCAAGACCGCCGAGCATTGACCTGACGAGGCGATGGCGACACCTGATGTCGTCATCGCCTCTGGCCCGCCCTTGTACGCAAGGGTCGGCGGGATGCTAGATTGCACCCTCGCCGTTGCCGGCGGCGGCGTCGGGAAACGCCAGCCGCCACGCCCGGACCCCGGTCCCGGCCATGCAGATCCACGGCTTACGTAACGTCGTCTTCTAAAGGGGAGCAGGATGTCGCACGTCACAACGATCGCTGCCGCGCGCCGGTGGATGCCGGTTGCCCTGGCACTGGCACTGGCTGCCTGTTCGGGCAAGGAAGAAACACCGGCACCGGCCGCCGAAGGGGCTGCCGCACCCGCCAGCACGCCTGCCGCACCGGCCGTGGCGGCCAAGGTGCAGTCGATGGGCACCGAACAGCTGCGCGATTCGGCCAGCCGTGCCCTGGCCGAGAACCGCATGTACGCGCCGGCCGGCGACAACGCCATCGAGTACTACATCGCCCTGCGTGACAAGACGCCGGACGACGCCTCGGTGAAGAGCGCGCTGACCGACCTGCTGCCCTACACCCTGATTGCCGCCGAGCAGCACCTGGGCCGCGAGGACTTCGCCGAAGCCCAGCGCCTGGTGGCCCTGATCGAGAAGGTCGACCCATCCGCGCCGGCCCTGCCGCGCCTGAAGGAAGGCCTGACCAGGAGCGTGCAGGTGGCCGCCAAGCGCACCGAGGACGAGACCGCCAAGGTCAAGAAGGACGCCGAGGACCGCGCCAAGCAGCTGGTTGAACAGCAGCGCCTGGCCGAGCAGCGCGCCAAGGAAGCCGACGCGGCCAAGCAGATTGCCGCCCAGCAGGACGCGGCCCGCCGCGACAGCGAGCGCCAGGACGCCGAACGCCAGGCCGCCGCGCGTCGCGATGCCGAACAGAAGCAGCAGCAGGCCGCGGCCCAGCAGGCCAGTGCCGCGCGAGCCGCCGCTGCGACCGCCGCGCCAACCCTGCGCCCGGTCAGCACCCCGGCCCCGCGTTATCCGGCCGAAGCCCTGCGCTCGGGCACCTCGGGCGAAGTGCTGATGGAAATCACCGTCGGTACCGACGGCTCGGTGACCAACGCCCGCGTGCTGCGTGCGACGCCGTCGCGCGTCTTCGACCGCGAAGCGCTGAACGCCGTGAAGCGCTGGCGCTTCGAACCGGTTGGTGCCCCGGTCACCACCCGCCGCACCCTGGTGTTCGCACCGGGCGGCTGACCAGGCCTCCGGTAGCGCCGGGCCATGCCCGGCGAGACACCCTCAAAAGGCCCGGAGCGATCCGGGCCTTGTCTGTTTCAGCGCTCGCCGTCGATCAGCTGCTGCAGCGCCGGATCACGCGCCGTCAGCACCTGGAAGAGGCCGAGCGCGTGCAATGCCGGCATCAAGCTGCGCAGATCGGTCTCGGCGGCAGCACGTGTGGCATCGCTGCCTGTCGGATCCTGCCAGTCGCGCACGCTGGCGAGGAAGGCGCCGACGCTGCCCTTGCGCACGGTCAGCCCGTTCACCTGCACGTCGTCCTGCTGGTCGGGAAGGATGTCCTGCGGTTTCATGGGAAGTGCTCCCTGGGGATGGACGCCCAGTGTCAGGCTTGCGGCGCGGCCGTTCTGCCGTATAACTGCCAATTGATATGGCAGACCAGCCAAACCCGACGCCCTTGATCGAACCCGCACTGGCTGACGCTGGCAGCGGGCCGTGGCTGCTGGGCGCGCAGCTGGCAATGACAGGACCACGCCGCACCGCGCGGCACCGGCACGCACGCGGACAGTTGCTGGGTGCACATCACGGCCTGCTGCGCATTGAAGTGGGTAACCATCACTGGCTGTTGCCTGCCGGCCACGTCGCCTGGGTGCCGCCTGATCTGCCACACGCACTCGCCAGCATCGATGCCTTCGATGGTTGGAGCCTGTACTTCAGCACTGCGACTTGCACTGCATTGCCAGCTGCGCCGCGTGTATTCCAGCCCAGCGTGCTGTTGCAGGCGGCTCTACCGCGTGCCCTGCAGTGGCCGCATGGCGCTCTGGAGGATGCGCAGCTGAGGCTGGCGGGCGTGATTGCCGACGAGATTGGCAGCAGCACTCCCCTGCCGCTTGCGCTGCCGCAACCGCGCGACCGTCGCTTGCGGCGCATTACCGCCGCGCTGGCGCGCGCACCGCATGACAAGCGCAGCGTTGAAGACTGGGCCCTTGCCAGTGCGCTGTCCGGCCGCAGCCTGGCCCGCCATTGGCTGGCCGAAACAGGCATGACGCTGGGCCAGTGGCGGCAGCGCCTTCGGGTGCTTCTGGCGCTGCCGCGTCTGCTGGCAGGGGAAACGGTCATCGAGGTCGCGTTGTCGATGGGCTATGACACGCCCAGTGCGTTCATTGCCGTGTTCAAGCGCGAGATGGGGGTGACGCCGGCGCGGTATGGCGTGCGGTGACGCCCGTCATGGCGGATCGGAAAACAACGAGGCCCGGCGTGACCGGGCCTCGCTGCACATCCGCCGGGCGTGGCCAGGCGCTACCGGTTGCGATCAGCCGGAGATGGCCAAGCGTTCCTGGTGGTAGCGGCGCACGGCGGCGAACCACAGGATTGCGGCCAGGCCGAGGCTTGCGCCCAGGTAGATCGCCCAGATGGTCGGGGTGATCACTTCGTGGCGGATCACCTTCAGCAGCATCTGGTTCTGCGACAGGAACGGCACGGCGTACTGCCACAGCTGGCTCTTCACCGGGTAGGCCATCAGCGCATAGCCCGGCAGCATCGGCAGCAGCACCAGCCAGGTCATGTGGCTCTGTGCCTCCTTCATGCTCTTGGCCGCGGCCGACAGGTAGGTCAGCAGCGAGGTGCCGATCAGCAGCATCGGCAGCATCACCAGCAGCATCTGCACCATCGAGAGGATGTTCATGTTGAGCTGGCGGCTGACGTTGCCGGAGGCGAACTGGGCGCTGACCTTGAACGCGACCAGTGTCAGCAGCAGCGACACGAACCCGACCACGCAGGCGGCGCCGATCTTGCCGCTGACGATCGCGCTGCGCGAGCCGGGCGTGGCCAGCAACGGCTCCAGCGATTGCCGCTCACGTTCGCCGGCGGTGGTGTCCATCACCAGGTACGCGCCGCCGATGAACGAGGTCAGGGTCAACAGCACCGGCAGCAGCATCGACAGCATCATGCCGCGCTTGGCTTCGGTACTGGCCATGTCCTGGGTGGCCATGTCGAGAGGTCGTGCGACCTGCGCATCGACGCCACGGGCCATCAGGCGCAGCGCCCCCACCTGCCCGTTGTAGGTGGACAGCGCCGCCTGCAGGCGTGCCGTGGGCACCTCGGCGGCACGCCGCGTGCTGTCACGGATCACCTCCACCAGCGCCGGCTTGCCGTCAGCCCAGTCCTTGCCGAAATCGGCGCTGATGCGCAGCGCCACGTCGATGTCCTGGGCGCGGATCGCCTCGGCCAGGTCATCCGGCGCCGCGGTGGTGTTCAGGCCCTGCGCGGCGAGAAAGCGGACCAGGTTCGGTGCGTGCTCGGCACCGATGGTGGGGATGTCCAGCGGCTGTTCGATCTGCGTGCGGAAGCGGCTTTCCGACAGCTTGCCCATGCCCAGGATCAGCAGCGGGTACAGCAGCGGGCCGAACAGCAGGGTCAGCGCCAGGGTGCGGCGGTCACGCGAGAGGTCGCGCAGTTCCTTGCGCATCACCGTCATCAGGGTCGACATCATGCTCATGCGTGCAGGCCCTCTTCGCTGCCGATCAGTTTCACGAACGCATCTTCCAGGTTGGTTTCGGCGGCCTGCGCGCGCAGTTCATCGGCACTGCCGGCGGCCATCACAGTGCCCTTGGCGATGATGACGATGTGGTCACACAGCGCGCCGACCTCCTGCATGATGTGGCTGGAGAGGATCACGCAGCGGCCTTCCTCGCGCAGCCCCAGCAGGAACCGGCGCAGCGCGCGGGTGGTCATCACGTCCAGGCCATTGGTGGGTTCATCGAGGATGACGTTGCGCGGGTCGTGCACCAGCGCGCGGGCGATGGCGGTCTTGGTGCGCTGGCCCTGCGAGAATCCATCGGTCTGGCGGTCGAGGATGTCGGCCATGTCCAGCGCGTGCGACAGCACTTCGATGCGTTCGCGGATGCGCTGCGCCGACAGGCCGTGCAGTTCGCCGAAATAGGTGATGTTCTCGCGCGCGGTCAGGCGCTTGTAGACGCCGCGCGCATCGGGCAGCACGCCCAGGTGGCGGCGCACCTCGATCGGATCGCGCGCGGCATCGATGCCATCGACGGTGATGCTGCCCTGGTCGGGCGTCATCAGCGTGTACAGCATGCGCATGGTGGTGGTCTTGCCGGCGCCGTTGGGGCCGAGCAGTCCGGTGATCTGGCCATCGGCGGCGCGGAAGCCGACGTTGGCCACCGCCTGGACGCGACCGGTGCGGGTGTCGAAGGCCTTGTGCAGGTTGTCGGCGACGATCATGGGGTCCATCCGTTGAACGAGGTGAACGCCGGCACGTGGCTCAGCGTGTCCAGGCAGCTGGCGTCGAGCGCCTTGGCATCGTTGGCATCGATGAACTGGCCCAGCAGGCGCGGCATGCAGCCGGCGGTGAGGGTGCCGTGGCCCTGGCCGCGGGCGACCAGCGCGCGGCCGTTGGGCAGGCCCTTGAGCACCTGTTCGGCGTAGCGCGGCGGAGTCACCGGATCCACTTCACCGGACAGCAGCAGCACCGGCAGGTCGCTCTTCAGCGGTGCGGTGAGCGTGGCCGCAGCCGGCTGGTGCGGCCACACCGGGCAGGCGGCGAAGAACGCACGCGCCGCTTCCGGGCCGAACAGATCATCGTCGCTGGTGGCCGGTGCCTGGTAGCGCGGTGCATCCTCGCTGCAGATGACCGACCACTGCATGCCACGGTTGATCTGGAAATCCATGGTGCGGGTCGCGCCGCGTGCCAGCGAAGCCAGCGGCGCGTAGCGGCCCTGTGCGGCTTCGTCCAGCACCAGCGGCAGCAGCGAGGAATACTCGGGCACGTAGGAGAAGGCGAAGGCCAGGCCGACCACGCTGTCCGGGGTCAGCACGTCCTGGCGCGGCGCGTTGGTGCCCGGGTCGCGGTAATCGACGGTGACCGGTGCGCGGCGCAGGGTGTCGACCACGCTGCGCAGCTGGGTGCGGGTATCGACCGGGAAGCGCTTGCTGCACGCGGCATCCTTGCGGCACTGCGCGGACTGCAGGGTGATGGCGTTGTCGAAGGTGTTGGCGAACTCGCCGCCGACCACCAGATCGTTGGGCACGACGCCGTCGATGACCAGGCTGCGGGTGTGCTGCGGGTAGGCGATCGCGTAACGCTGGGCCACGCGGGTGCCGTAGGAGCCGCCGACCAGGTTCAGCTTGTCCGCGCCCAGCGCCTGGCGCACCGCGTCCAGATCGGCGATGGCCTCGGCGGTGGTGTAGAAGCGCGCATCGGCGCGCCCCTGCAGCGATGCCGCGCACTGCTGCGCGTAGTCGCGCAGCAGCGCCTCGCTCGGCGCCGCGTCCTCGTCCATCTGCAGCGGCTTGCCGTCCGCGCCCAGGCAACTGAGCGGGTTGGAACCGCCGGTGCCGCGCTGGTCGATCAGGAACACATCACGCTGCTTGCGCACCTGGCGCAGGGCCGTATCGACGATGACTGCCACTTCACTGGCCGCCTGGCCGGGGCCGCCGGCGAGGAAGAACACAGGGTCAGGCTGGCCGTTGCCGCTGTCATCCGATTCCAGCCAGGCAATGCGCAGGTCGATCTTGCGGCCCTCGGGATGGGCGCGATCTTCGGGCACCTGCAGCGTGCCGCACTGGGCTTCGACGTTGGCGCTGGCGCCGACCGTGGTCAGCGTGCACGGACGGAACTCGATCGCCCCGTAGCGCTGGCTCGGCGTGTCATTGCCGTCGGCGGCACCGGGAGCGGTTGCACTGCAGCCGGCAAGCATCGCGCCGGCAAACAGCATGCTGGCCGATCGCCTGGCCAGTCGGAAAGGGTGTTTTTGCATCGTGCTTGATTCCCCTGGAGGACGTTCCTGTCGACCACGACGCAGCGCCGCGGCAGATGTGACCCACTTTCGAACAAACTTACACGGCCCCGGCGCTGGCGGCGATGGGCAATCGCGCTAGGCCGTTTCGGCAGCGGACACCAACCGGTCGCGGCCTTCGGCCTTGGCCCGGTACAGCGCGGCATCGGCGCGGGCGATCAGCCCGGCCAGATCGCTATGGCCGTCATCCATGGCCAGACCGATGCTGGCGGTGACCGCCACCGGGCCGGTACCCAGCGGCGCCGGCCGTTGCTGCAGTGCATGACGGATGCCCGTGGCCAGGCGCTCCGCTTCGCCGGCGCTGCCGGGCAGCAGCAACAGGAATTCCTCGCCGCCATAGCGACTGAGCAAGTGCACGTGGTCGCGTGCGCAGTGCTCCAGCACGCCGGTGAAATGCTGCAGCACCTGGTCGCCAGCCAGATGCCCCCAACGGTCATTGATGGCCTTGAAGTGGTCCACGTCCAGCAGCAGCACCGCCAGCGGGCGCTGCACGCGGCGCACCTGCTGCAGCTGGTCGGCCCCGTCGGCCAGCACCGCACTGCGGTTGAGCAGGCCGGTGAGGCCATCAGTACGGGCGGCGCGGCGCAGGTCCACCAGCAGGCGTTCAAGCAGCAGCAGGACCAGCGCGAAGCAGCGCGCCAGCTCCAGCATTATCCCGGCCAGGTAAGTGAGGAACATCGGCGAGCCCGCACGCATGATGTCCCCGCCCGCATCGGCATCTGGCGGCAGGAACAGGCGCACGACGTAGACCACCGCTTCGGCAAGGAACACCGCCGCCGCCAGCCGGCAGCTGATGCGCTGTGCCGGCGGCGCATGGCGCAGCAGCAGCGCGGCGATCCAGCTGTTGATGATGATCGCGAACACGCTGAACACATGCAGGCGCACCTCCAGGCTGGGCCATGGCACCAGGAACAGGAAGATGCCGGCCATGAAGGCCGCGACCAGGCCCAGGGCGCGCCACAGCGGCATCGGCTGACCCAGGTGCAGGGCCATGCCGCGCAGCATCAGTACGCTCGAGGCCGCCATGGCCGCATTGCCGCCGAGGATGGCCGGCACCTGCGGCAGCCAAGGGCGCAGCCCCATCAGGATCACGCCCAGGGTCAGCAGCCACAGGCTGGCCGTCCACAGGCGCAGCACCGGCTGCCCGCGCAGCACCACCAGCAGCAGCGAAAAGCCTGTTGCGATGCCGATGCACAGCAGCAGGCCAAGTACACCGATGGTGGGAAGATCCAGGGACATGCGGTCCGTGCGTGCCAGGCAATGGCTGCATCCTAGCGCGTTCTGGCGAAACCGCTGTTGCAGGGGCGGCAGCGCACATGCCTGCAGCAGGCGGACTGCAACCGGTGTGGAGACTGCCCGCTCTTCCACACGTCCAGGGACGCACCCCATGCAGACACGCCTCCTGCTCGCCGTTGCCGCGACGCTGACCGCAGGGCTCTTCCTGCCCGGCAGCGCGCAGGCGCAGGCGCACGGCACGTTGTCCAAACCGATGAGCCGCATCTACGCCTGTTACCAGGGCAATCCGCAGAATCCGACCAACCCAGCGTGCGCCGCTGCCAAGGCCGTGGGCGGCGCGCAGCCGTTCTACGACTGGGCCGGCGTCAACCAGGCCCACGCCAACGGCAACCACCAGGCAGTCGTGCCCGATGGCCAGCTGTGCAGCGGCGGCAACAGCAAGTACCGCGGCCTGGACCTGGACCGCAGCGACTGGACGACGTCACCGATCCGCGCCGATGCCAACGGTCGCTATACCTTCGAATTCCTGGGATCGGCGCCGCATGCCACCCGCGAGTGGAAGTTCTATGTCACCCGCGATGGCTGGAAGGCCAGCGACGGCCTGCGCTGGTCGGACCTGGAAGCGTTCTGCACCCTGGGCGACGTGCCGCTGTCCGAAGGTGGCGTGTACAAGCTGGAGTGTCCGCTGCCCAAGCGCTCGGGCCAGCACGTGATCTACAACACCTGGCAGCGTTCGGATTCGCAGGAGGCCTTCTACACCTGTGCCGACGTGCGCTTCGAAGGCGGTGACGTGACCCCGCCGCCGCAGTGGCAGGACGCCGGTGCGGTGACCGCTCGCGGCGCGCTGGAGGTGGGCACCACGGTTTCGCTGCGCGTGTTCAACGCGGCCGGCAACGATGTGGAGCAGGTGGACGTGGTGCTGGCCAGTGGTCAGACCGCGCCGACGCAGTGGCCGCTGGTGCTGGCCCGAAAGGCCAATGCCAGCGCTGCGCAGGCGCGCGTGGGCATCCTGCGCGATGGCGTGATCACGCCCGTGGCCTCGGCCACCGAGAACCGCGTGTACCTGCGTCCGGGGCATCGTTTCCAGCTGGATACCAAGGTGCCTGATCCGGTGGATCCGGTGGACCCGCCCGGTGGCGACTATGACCACGTGTACCCGGACGGCATCGGCAGCTATGTGCCGGGGCAGACCGTGGTGAAGGGCACTGACGGCAAGCTGTATGCCTGCCGCCCGTTCCCGGAGGGCGCGTGGTGCAACATCAACGCCGAACCGTACCGCCCCGGCGTGGGCTCGGCCTGGCGCGATGCCTGGATTCCGTACTGAAAAAAGGCACCGGGGGCGGCGTGATGCCGCCCTCGGATGAACTGCGCAATCGCATCGATGTCTTCAAGTGATTCGCTGGACCAGATCAGCGGTCCAGCCATTTGCCCAGCCTCTCACGCGCCTGCTCGGTGGTGAAGGAGAGACCGGCATCAATATCCGCGCGCCCGCGCTGGATCTTCTCGAGCACATAGACGTGGTACTGGATGTCTTCCAGCGTTGCGTCGTCCGGCAGCTGGGTCAGCAGCTGGGCGACTTCCTGCTTGGCGGTGACGGGAGGACTCATGGCGGGCTCCTGGCAGATATCAGCAGTCTAGCCCGGGGCCGGTCGGCATGCCGTTGCGGGACATGCCGGCCAGCGGCCGGCACTACCGCGCCCGTGGCGGGCCCTTACTTGCTGCTGACGTACTTCTCGCGGCGGATCTGCGGGTTGCCGAGCCCGGCTTCCTTCAGCGCCTCGGCGCAGGCATCGACCATGTCCGGGTTGCCGCACAGGTAGGCGATGTCGGTGGCCGGGTCCGGCGTGAAGCCTGCCAAGGCCTGCTGCACGTAGCCGTGGTGCACGTCCGGGTGCGGATCGGCCGGCAGTTCGCGCGACAGGCACGGCACATAACGGAAGTTCGGGTGCTTTTCGGCGAAGCTGTAGAAATCTTCGCTGTACAGCAGCTCGCCCGGGCTGCGCGCGCCCTGCAGCAGGACCACCTGCACGCCGCGCTCGGCCATGGCCGTTTCCAGCAGCGGCAGCATCGACCGGTACGGGGTGACACCGGTACCGGTGGCGATCAGCAGGTAGCGGGCATTGTGGTCGCCGGGGTTCAGGCAGAAGCGGCCGTACGGGCCGGACGCACTGACCTGGCCGCCGAGGTCCAGCGCCTCGAACAGGGCCGTGGCGGCGCCGCCGGGCACGAAGCTGACGGCGATATCCACCGCCTCGCCCGGGCCCAGCGCGTGGTCATGGATGGTCGCCAGCGAGTAGCTGCGCTTGGTTTCGGTGCCATCGGCGTAGCTGAAATGGACCTGGATGAACTGGCCGGGCTGGAAATCCAGCGGCTGGCCGTCATCACGCACGAACTGGTAGTGGCCGACCGTGGGCGCCAGCATGCGGCGGCCGACCAGCTTGATGGGGAATTGGACAGGCACGACTTTTCGGGACAGTGTGTAGCCGGGGCAAGCCCTCGGGGTCTTCTATAATAGCCCCTCCCCGCCCCTCTCCAGCGCCAGCCCATGGGCGCGAAGGCTTCGAGCTTGGCTTCCCTGAACGATACGGCGCCCGCCCTGCGCGTGCGCGACCTGCGCAAGACCTATGACAACGGCACCCAGGCCCTGAAAGGGGTTTCCCTGGAGGTCGCCCCGGGCGATTTCTTCGCCCTGCTCGGCCCCAACGGCGCCGGCAAGTCCACCCTGATCGGCATCATCAGCTCCCTGGTCAACCTCAGCGAGGGCCAGGTGGAAGTGTTCGGCAGCGACCTGGTGCGCAACCGCAGCGCCACCATGCGCCTGATCGGCCTGGTGCCGCAGGAAATCAACTTCAACCTGTTCGAGAAGCCCTTCGACATCCTGGTCAACTACGCCGGCTTCTATGGCGTGGCCCGCGAGGAAGCGGAGAAGCGCGCCGAAGAGGAACTGAAGCGCGCGCACCTGTGGGAAAAGGCACAGGTGATGAGCCGCACCCTGTCCGGTGGCATGAAGCGCCGCCTGATGATCGCCCGCGCGATGATGACCCGCCCGCGCCTGCTGATCCTCGACGAGCCGACCGCCGGCGTGGACATCGAGATCCGCCGCGACATGTGGCGGGTGCTGAAGGAGATCAATGCCGCCGGCACCACGATCATCCTCACCACCCACTACCTGGAAGAGGCCGAGTACCTGTGCCGCAACCTGGCCATCATCAACCACGGCCAGATCGTCACCCAGGGCCCGATGCGTACCCTGCTGGCCAAGCTCGATGTGGAAGGCTTCCTGCTGGACATCGACGGTGACCTGCCCGCGCAGCTGCCGGTGATCGAGGGCGCGACCCTGACCGCGCCGGACGCGCACACGCTGGACATCGACATGCCGCGCGCCATGGATCTCAACCGCGTGTTCGCCACGCTGAACGAGTCCGGCATCCGCGTGCGTTCGATGCGTACCAAGAGCAACCGCCTGGAGGAACTGTTCGTGCGCCTCACCGGCAACCAGGAGAAATCCGCATGAGCAGCACCCCGAACACGCCCGCTGCGCCGATCACCGACGCACAGCGCAACCGCATCGCCCTGATGACCATCGTGCGCCGCGAAGTGGCGCGCATCCTGCGCATCTGGGGCCAGACCCTGGTGCCGCCGGCGATCACCATGACCCTGTACTTCCTCATCTTCGGCGGCCTGATCGGCTCGCGCGTGGGTGACATGGGCGGTTACAGCTACATGCAGTTCATCGTGCCGGGCCTGGTGATGATGAGCGTGATCCAGAACAGCTACGGCAACATCAGCTCCTCGTTCTTCGGCGCCAAGTTCGGCCGCCACGTGGAAGAGCTGCTGGTGAGCCCGATGCCGAACTGGGTGATCCTGTGGGGCTACGTGGCCGGTGCGGTGCTGCGCGGCCTGATGGTCGGCGTGATCGTGCTGATCATCGCCATGTTCTTCACCCCGGTGCGCATTCCGCACCCGCTGGTGACGCTGACCACGGTGGTCCTGGGCGCGACGATCTTCTCGCTGGCCGGCTTCATCAACGCGGTGTACGCCAAGAAGTTCGATGACGTGGCGATCGTGCCGACCTTCATCCTGACTCCGCTGACCTACCTGGGCGGCGTGTTCTATTCGGTGAAGCTGCTGCCGGGCTGGGCCGAGGCGGCCACGCACGCCAACCCGATCTTCTACATGGTCAATGCGTTCCGCTACGGCCTGCTGGGCAGCAGCGACGTGCCGGTGTGGGTGGCCTATGCGCTGATGCTCGGCTTCGTGGTGGTGCTGACGGCGCTGGCGCTGTGGCTGCTGCGCCGTGGCGTGGGCATGCGCAGCTGAGGGTTGCCTGCAGGGCCTGCGGCCCTGCACCCGCTGCAAGCCGGAGCAACGTCAACGTCAACGTCAACAGCTGGGTATCCGTGGGTTGGCGGGGTGGGTCCGGTTGAGGGGGACGCCGTAAACCCATCCATGGGGGCTTGGTCGCGGCATCCATGCCGCTCACACCCCCTCAACCGGACCCACCCCGCCTTCGACAGTTGGCCGGTGGCCAGTAGATCCACGCCATGCGTGGATGGCGTAACGGTAGAGCCGGGCTAATGCTCGGCTCTTTTTTTGCCTGCGATCTCCGGCACAATCGCTGGAAGACTTCCCCCAGAAAACGGTGAACGTGCAATGCGCATCCTGATTCTCGGCGCCGGTGGTACCGGCGGTTACTTCGGCGGCCGCCTTGCGCAGGCCGGCGTGGACGTGACCTTCCTGGTCCGCCCGACCCGCGCCAGCCAGCTGGACCAGGATGGCCTGGTCATCCGCAGCCCCGTAGGCGATGCCAGCTTCCCCGTGCAGCACGTCACTGCCGACGCCCTGCCCGCGCTTGCCGCGCAGCAGCCCTTCGACCTGGTCATCCTCAGCTGCAAGGCCTACGACCTGGACAGCTCGATCGATGCGATCGCACCGGCGGTGGGCGCTGACACCAGCGTGCTGCCCATCCTCAACGGCCTGCACCACTACGGCGCGCTGGATGCACGCTTCGGCCGCGAGGCCGTGCTCGGCGGCCTGTGCTTCATCAGCGCCACCAAGGCGCCCGATGGCGCGGTGCTGCACCTGGGCAAGCCGGCCAAGCTGACCTTCGGCGAGCGCGACGGTGGTGCGATCTCCGAGCGCGTGCGTGCCTTCGCCGCCGCGTGTGCGCAGGCCAACCTGGACCACCTGGCCAGCGAGCAGATCGGCCAGGAGCAGTGGATCAAGTACACCTTCCTGACCACGCTCGCGGCAGCCACCTGCCTGCTGCGCGCGGACATCGGCACGATCGTCGCCACCGATGATGGCGAGGCCATCGTGCGTGGCCTGTACGACGAGTGCCTGGCCGTGGCCGAGGCAGCCGGTGAGCCAGTACCGCAGGCCGCGCAGGACACCGCGCGCGGCACCCTGACCCAGGCCGGTTCTGCACTGAAGGCCTCGATGCTGCGCGACCTGGAAGCCGGCCAGCAGGTGGAAGCCGCGCACATCGTCGGCGACATGCTGGCGCGTGCACGCACCGCCGACCAGGAAGGTCTGCTGCTGCAGGTTGCCTACAGCAGCCTGCAGGCTTACCAGGCGCAGCGCAGCGCGTGATGGCATCGCCCGCGCCACTGCCGTCGCCGGTGCTGATCCTCGGCATGGGCTGGAGTGGACGCGTGCTCGCCGCGCAGCTGCAGGCACGCGGCGTGCAGGTGTCGGGCACGGTGCGCGATCCGTCGTCGACCGCCGACGATGGACTTCAGCGCCACCGCCTGCATGCCGATCCCGCGCCGTCAGCGGCGTTGCTGGAGGCAATCGCACAGGCGCAGGCGGTGCTGTGCAGCGTGCCGCCGGATGCGCAGGGCGATCCTGCACTGCGCCAGCTGCTGCCCGCGCTGCAGGCCAGTCCGGCACTGCGCTGGGTGGGCTATCTATCCTCGACGTCGGTCTATGGCGATCGCGGCGGTGGCTGGGTAGACGAGAACAGCGAGGCCGATGCAAGCGAAACTGCTGGCGTGCAGCGCCGCCTGGCCGAGACGCAGTGGCGGGCCCTGGCCGACGCGCGAGGCATCGCCTCGGCGGTGTTCCGTCTGCCGGGGCTGTATGGCCCTGGCCGCAATGCGCTGCTGCAGTTGGCCGAGCGCCGCGCGCGCCATGTCGTGCGGCCCGGGCTGGTGTTCAACCGGCTGCATGTGGAGGATCTGTCGGCGGTGGTCATCGCGGCGATGCAGCGGCCCATGCGGGATGGACTGTACCTGCCTGCCGATGACGAGCCCGCGCCACCGCAGGATGTGCTGGCTTATGCCGCGCAGCTGGGCGGATTCACGCTGCCACCGGCGGTGGCCTGGGATGACCCGGCGGTGAGCGCAACGCTGTGGCGCTTCTACGCCAGCAACAAGCGCATCGACAGCCGCGGCACGCGTAAGGCGTTGGCGTGGGTGCCGAAGTTTGCGACGTATCGGGAAGGGCTGGAGGAGCTGGCCGCTTCGCTCGCCGGGCGGAGCCTGATCCGGTAGTGCCGGCCGCTGGCCGGCAATCCACCGTGCTGCCGGCCAGCGGCCGGCACTACCACCCTGCGCGCAGCGCGACGGATGTAAACGACAGGATCAACCTGCGTCGGGCAGGCGGAAGAACGTGCGCGTGGCAGCCGTGGCATTGGCCGCGGTCACCGCTACGTCTTCGCCACGGTCGCGGGCCAGTTCCTCGACGATGTGCGAGAGGAACATCGGCTCGTTGCGGCGGTCCTTCGGCATCGGCTTCAGCGTGCGCGGCAGCAGGTACGGCGCGTCGGTCTCGATCATCAGGCGGTTGGCCGGGATGTTCTTCACCAGCTCGCGCAGGTGCGCGCCACGGCGCTCGTCGCACAGCCAGCCGGTGATGCCGATGTACCAGTCCTGGTCCAGGTAATCGAACAGCTCGTCACGTTCGCCGGTGAAGCAATGCACCACCGCCGGGCCGAGGCGGCCTTCGAAGTTCTTCATCTGCGCCATGAAATCGGCATGCGCATCGCGCTGGTGCAGGAACAGCGGCTTGCCATTGTCCGCGGCCAGCTGCAGCTGGCGCTCGAACGCGCGGTGCTGCGCCGGGCGCGGCGAGAAATCACGGAAGTAATCCAGCCCGCACTCGCCCACCGCCACCACTTCCGGGTGCGCATGCAGTGCGCGCATTTCGGCGTCGCACTCCTCGGTGTATTCCACCGCGTGGTGCGGGTGCACGCCGGCGGTGGCGTACAGGAAACCGGGGTGCTGCTGGGCCAGCTGCACGGCCAGCGGGGAGTGCTCGCGGCTGGCGCCGGTGATGACCATCTGCACCACGCCGGCCTGCCGTGCACGGTCCAGGACGGCATCGCGGTCGCGGTCGAAGGAGTCGTGGGTCAGGTTGGCGCCGATATCGATCAGGTGCATGGTCATCGCGGGGGAAAAGTGCCCGCGCATTGTACCCGCGCCGGCCATGGCCCCTTATCCTTTGCACATGAACGCCCCGCTCTTCCCGATTTCCCCGCTGCTGCCGCAGATCCAGCAGCACCTGGCCGCGCAGCCGCGGCTGGTGCTGGAAGCGCCGCCCGGCGCCGGCAAGACCACCCAGGTGCCGCTGGCCCTGCTCGATGCGCCGTGGCTGCAGGACCGCAGGATCATCCTGCTGGAACCGCGCCGGGTGGCCGCACGCAGCGCCGCGTTGTTCATGGCGCGGCAGCTGGGCGAAGAGGTGGGCGGCACCGTCGGCTACCGCATCCGCTTCGAGAACAAGATCTCGGCGCGCACCCGCATTGAAGTGGTCACCGAGGGCATTCTGACCCGCATGCTGCAGGATGACCCGATGCTGGAAACGGTCGGCGCGATCCTGTTCGATGAATTCCACGAGCGCCACCTCAGTGGCGACCTCGGCCTGGCCCTGGCGCTGGACGTGCAGGCGCAGCTGCGCGACGACCTGCGGCTGGTGGTGATGTCGGCCACGCTGGATGGCGAGCGGCTTGCCCGCTTCCTCGATGCGCCGCGCCTGAGCAGCGAGGGCCGCAGCTACCCGGTGGCGATCAGCCATTTCCCGGCGCGCCGCGATGAGGCGCTGGAACTGCAGGTGCGCCGCGCGGTGCAGCAGGCCCTGGCCGAGCATCCCGGCGACCTGCTGGTGTTCCTGCCCGGCCAGCGCGAGATCGCGCGCGTGCAGGCGGGCCTGCAGGAATCGCTGGACGGCAGCATCGAGGTGCTGGCGCTGCACGGCGAGCTGCCGGTGGAACAGCAGGCACGCGTGCTGCAGGTCGCCAGCGATGGCCGCCGCCGCGTGGTGCTGGCCACCAACGTGGCCGAATCTTCGGTGACCCTGCCCGGCGTGCGCGTGGTGATCGACAGCGGCCAGGCGCGCGAGCCGCGCTACGACCCCAACAGCGGCTTCACCCGGCTGGACGTGGTGGCCATCGCCCAGGCTTCGGCCGACCAGCGCGCCGGCCGTGCCGGACGCGTGGCCGAGGGCGTGGCGTGGCGGCTGTGGCCGCAGTCGCAGCGGCTGGAGCCGCAGCGCCGCGCCGAGATCGACCAGGTGGAACTGGCCGGGCTGGCACTGGAACTGGCGGCCTGGGGCAGCAGCGACCTGCGTTTCCTCGATCCGCCGCCGTCCGGCCCGATGGCCGCCGCACGCGAACTGCTGCAACGCCTGGGCGCACTGTCGGACACCGGCGCGATCACCGCACTCGGTCGCCGCGTACTGGCGCTGGGCACGCACCCGCGCATGGCGGCGATGCTGCTGGCCGCGCCCGATGCGCGCGCACAGGCGCTGGCCGCCGATCTGGCCGCGCTGCTGGAAGCACGCGATCCGCTGCGCCAGGGCGGCGATGCGCTGGCCGCACGCTGGCGTGCGCTGGCGGCATTCCGCAACGGTCGTGCGCCGTCCGATGCCAACCGCAGCGGCCTGGCCGCCATCGATGCGGCCGCCAAGCAGTGGCGCCGACGCCTGCGCTGCGAGGCGACGCCGCCCAGCAGCATCGAAGCGCATGAGCTGGGTGATCTGCTCGCCCACGCCTTCCCCGACCGCATCGGTTTCCAGCACCCCAGCGATCCGCTGCGCTACCTGCTGGCCAACGGCCGCAGCGCGCGCCTGCATGAACTGAGCGACCTGCGCGGCGAGCCGTGGCTGGTGGTCAGCGAGCTGCGCTATGAAGCACGCGATGCCCTGCTGCTGCGCGCCGCGCCCGTGGATGAAAACGCGTTGCGCGCAGCATGGCCGCAGCGCTTCGTCACCGAGGACGCCGTGCGCTGGGACAGCGAGCGCCGCGCCCTGGTGGCCCTGCGCGAGACGCGCTTCGACCGCATCGTGCTGGACAGCCGCTCCGCCGGCCGCGTCGACCCGCAGCATGCCGCGCAGGCGCTGACCGATGCGGTGGCCGAGCTCGGCCTGTCCGCGCTGCCGTGGACCGAAGGCCTGCGCCAATGGCAGGCGCGGGTGGAATCGCTGCGCCGCTGGATGCCCGAACTCGGCCTGCCCGACTGCAGCGACGCCGCCCTGCTGGCCACCCGCGCGCAGTGGCTGCAGCCGGCGTTCGCCGGCAAGACGCGGCTGGATGCCCTGGACGAGAGCAGCTTCGCCGAAGCGCTGAAGTCGCCGCTGGAATGGTCGCAGCGGCAGCTGGTGGAGCGCCATGCGCCGACCCGCATCACCGTGCCCTCGGGGCTGGAGCGGCCGATCAGCTACGCGCTGGACAGCGAGAGCGGCGAGCCGCTGCCGCCGGTGCTGGCGGTGAAGCTGCAGGAGCTGTTCGGCCTGGCCGACACCCCGCGCATCGCCGATGGCCGCGTACCGCTGACCCTGCACCTGCTGTCGCCGGGCGGCCGCCCACTGCAGGTCACCCAGGACCTGCGCAACTTCTGGGAAAACACCTATGCCGAGGTGAAGAAGGAAATGAAGGGCCGCTACCCGCGCCATCCGTGGCCGGACGACCCGTGGACGGCGACCGCCACGCACCGGGCCAAGCCGCGCGGCACCTGAGCGGTAGTGCCGGCCGCTGGCCGGCAGACGCCGTGTACTAGATGCCCTGGGGTTGCCGGCCAGCGGCCGGCACTACCGGGTGCAGACCCTGCCTGATCCTGAATGGACCGGGTAAAGTCACCTCATCGACCGCCCTGACTGACATACCGTTTACAGGCAGCACGACACACTGGACTTCGACCCGAGGCAAAGGACCCCACGAATGAGCAAGCTGACCGTTATCACCGACCGCGCCCTGGAGCGCGCCCTGGAACTGGCGCACACCGCGGGTGACGGCCTGAAGAGCGCTGGTGGCAGCCTGCGCCATTTCGGCCCGCAGGCCAGTGACTGGATCAAGACCGGCGCCGCCGTGGGTGCGGTGAAGACCGGCGGCAAGGTCGCCACCAAGTTCGTGCGCCGCAATCCGGCCGTGGCCATCACCGCCGCTGCGGTGGGCGTGGGCCTGCTGGGCTATGCGCTGTACCGCAAGCAGCAGAAGAAGAAGGCGGCCAACGGCCAGGTGGTGAATGGACAGGCCAAGCGCATCAACGCGCGTGACCGCCGCAACCACACCGTGGTGGACGAGCACAGCGACATCGGCAGCGATGCCTGAGTCTGACGGGGTCGGATCCCTTCCGCAGGAAGGGCTCCGACCCTTTTCATTTCTGCAGTTCGGCTCAGCCGATCTGCCGCCACTGCCCCGGCTGCAGGTCATCCAGCCGGTACGGCCCCATCGACACGCGTACCAGGCGCAGGGTCGGCAGGTTCACCGCCGCGGTCATCCGCCGCACCTGGCGGTTGCGGCCTTCGCGGATCGTGATGGCCAGCCAGCTGTCCGGCACGGTCTTGCGGAAACGCACCGGCGGATTGCGCAGCCACAGCTCCGGCGCCGGATCGAGGCGCTCGATCTTCGCCGGTAAAGTCGGCCCATCGTTCAGGACCACGCCGTCGCGCAGCTGCTGCAGCTGCTCATCGCTGGGCGTGCCTTCCACCTGCACCCAGTAGGTCTTGTCGGCCTTGTGCTTCGGGTCGGTCAGCTTGTGCGCCAGCGTGCCGTTGTCGGTCAGCAGCAGCAGGCCCTCGCTGTCATGGTCAAGCCGGCCGGCAGCGTACACGCGCGGCGGCAGGCCGAAGCCGGCCAGGGTCGGCCGCGGCGGCACGCTGCGGTCGGTGAACTGGCAGAGCACGTTGAAGGGCTTGTTGAAGGCGATCAGCATTGCGGGAACGGCAGGCGGCGGGGTGATGCATTGTCCCACGCCGCGCTGCGCGCTCGCCGGGCGGGCCCGGCGTCATCGGTTTACGGCTTCACGAACCGCAGGGTCATGCGGTCGCTCTCGCCGATGGCCTGGTACTTGGCGTCGTCGGCCTTGTCGTGCTGGTTGGTCGGCGGCAGGGTCCAGACACCGTTCGGGTGGTCCTTGGTGTCACGCGGGTTGGCATTGACCTCGGTGCGCGCATCCAGCTTGAAGCCGGCGGCCTCGGCCATGGCGATCACCTGCTGCTGGCCGACATAGCCGGTGTCGTCGTCATCGGCGACGTCGGCCTTGGCGCGATGCTCGACCACGCCCAGCACGCCGCCCGGCTTCAGCACATTGAAGAAGCCCTGGAACATGCCCTGCGCCTGGCCGGCCTTGCGCCAGTTGTGCACGTTGCGGAAGGTCAGCACCACGTCGGCCGAATTGGCCGGGCCGAACACCGGCTTGGCCGGGTCGTAGCCGACCACGGCGGCCTTGTCGAACTGGGCCGGCGCACCGGCAAACTTCTTTTCCAGGCCGTCGCGGCTGCGCTGCTGGTAATCGCGGCCACGGCCTTCGGGCACTGCGGCCGGATCGACCACGGCGGCGATGTAGTGGCCCTTGTCACGCAGCAGCGGCGCCAGGATTTCCGAGTACCAGCCGTTGCCGGGGGTGATCTCGATGACGGTCTTTTCCGGTGCGACCTTGAAGAAGGCCAACGACTGAGCCGGATGGCGGTAGTTGTCGCGTTTCACATTGGCGGGGTCGCGGGTCGATGCCTTCACCGCGGCATCGATGGCCGGCGAGACCTGGATCTTCGCCGGTGCCACCGTGGCCGGTGCAGCGAATGCGGGAACAGCAACGAGCAGGGCCGAGGCAAGCAGCAGGCGGCAGCTACGCAGGGACGAGGCAGCGATCATCGGGGCGATTCCAGCGGAAGATGCGGCGAGACTAGCAGCCGCCGCGTGCAAGGTGTTCACAAAACGTTAGCCACGCGCTCCGCGACGGAACACTGTTTTGTGTTCGACGCCGCAGCGCGGTCACACAGCGCGTTCTATGCTGCAGGACTACCCCCAAGGAGTCCGTGCCCATGACGGCAACCCGCGAACTGGGCCGTTCCGGCCTGCATGTACGTCCGCTCGCCTTCGGTGGCAACGTGTTTGGCTGGAGCGCCGATGAGAAGGCCAGCTTCGCCCTGCTCGATGCCTTCGTCGATGCCGGCTTCAACCTGGTCGACACCGCTGATGTCTATTCGGCCTGGGTACCGGGCAACGAAGGCGGTGAATCGGAAACGCTGATCGGCAAGTGGTTCGCGCGCAGCGGCAAGCGCGACAAGGTGGTGCTGGCGACCAAGGTGGCCAAGTGGGCAGAACGCCCCGGTCTGACCCCGGACAACATCAACGCTGCGGTGGAAGATTCGCTGCGCCGCCTGCAGACCGATGTGATCGATCTGTACCAGGCCCACGAGGACGATGAATCCACGCCGCTTGAAGCAACCTTGGCCGCGTTCGGCCGGCTGATCGAAGCGGGCAAGGTGCGCGCCATCGGTGCGTCCAACTACAGCGCCACGCGCCTGGCCGATGCGCTGAAGGTGTCCACCGATTACAAGCTGCCGCGCTATGAAACCCTGCAGCCGGAGTACAACCTGTACGACCGCGCCGGTTACGAGAAGGAACTGGAACCGCTGGTGCAGCGCGAACAGATCGGCGTGATCGGTTATTACGCACTGGCCAGTGGTTTCCTCAGCGGCAAATACCGCACCCCGGCCGATGCCAGCAAGAGCCCGGCGCGCGGCGAGAACGTGGTCAAGCGCTACCTGAACCCGCGGGGCCTGCGCATCCTGCAGGCACTGGATGATGTGGCCAGCAAGCACAACGCCAGTGCCGCGCAGATCGCGCTGGCGTGGCAGATCGCACGGCCGTCGATCACCGCGCCGATCGTCAGCGCCACCAGCGTCGAGCAGCTGCACGACCTGCTGGCGGCCGCCAATGTCGGCCTGAGCGTGCAGGACATCGCACAGCTGGACGCGGCCAGCGTCGAGGGTTGATCGCCGCATCCACGCCGGGGTCGGATCCCTTTCGCAGAAAGGGCTCTGACCCCAACGGCGCGGACCAAGGTCGGCGTCAAGGCGAGTCAGGGGTCAGAGCCCTTTCTGCGAAAGGGATCTGACCCCGCTGCGCTCAGCGCGGCACGCTGTCCTCACCCACCAGCGCGTGATGCACGCCGATGCCGGCACGCACGCCTTCGGCCATCGCCAGGGTAATGTTGCCGACCGTGGTCGCGTCGCCCGCGGCGTACACGTTCGCCACCGAGGTCTGCTTCATCATGTCGACCTCGACCAGCACGCCCAGCGGGCTTTCCACCAGCGCACAGCCGAGCTGCTGCACCAGCGGCGTGGCCATCTGCTGCATGGCCGGCACGAACAGCGCACGCTGGGCGATGCGGCGACCATCGGCCAGTTCCACTTCCAGCCACGTCGGCTGTTCGCCCTGCACGCCCACCACCGGGATGATCTCGATCTGCACGCCGCGCTGCTGCATGGCGGCCTGCTCTTCATCGCTGATCGGCAGGCCCTGGCTGAAGAAGGTGACGTTGCCCCAGTCGGCGAACAGCGTCGCCTTGGCCGCCGACATCGGGTGGCCGCCGAGCAGGCCGATGGCACCGCCGCCGACTTCGTAGCCATGGCAGTACGGGCAGTGCAGCACGGTGCTGCCCCAGCGTTCGGCCAGGCCCGGTAGTTCTGGCAGCTGGTCGGCGATGCCGGTGGCCAGCAGCAGCTTGCGCGCGGCCAGCACCTGGCCATCGGCGGTACGCACCTCCACGCCCTCGGCCGTGGACTGCGCGTGCACCACTTCGCCCTGCAGCCAGCGCACGGTGGGGTAATCGAGCAGCTGCTGGCGCGCGTTCTTCAGCAGCTCGGCGCCGCTGATGCCGTCCTGGCCGGGCACGCCATGCGAGTGGCTGGCGGCGCGATTGCGCGGCAGGCCGCTGTCGATGATGGTGACCGGGCGGCGCGCGCGGGCCAGGATCAGGCCGGCGGCAATGCCGGCGTAGCTGCCGCCGACGATGAGGACATCAGGATTCATGGGGACCTTCCAGGGAACGGTGATGGGCAAGATGGCGGGCGAAGTCGGCGCCCAGCTGGTCCAGGGTGCTGGCCTGCAGGCGCGCTTCGAGCAGGCGCTGGGCCTCGCGCGCGCCGTCCTGCAGGGCCTGGTTGACCAGCTGCTGGATCGGGCAGCCACCGCCGCTGTCGCGCTGGCCGACCTGCACCAGCGGCGGCGCACCAACGGCCAGGTAGATGTCGTGCAGGCTGATCTGCGCTGCATCGCGTGCCAGCTGGCTGCCGCCGCCGTGGCCGCGCGTGCTGCGCACCAGCCCGGCCTTGTGCATCTGCGCCAGCAGGCGGCGGATCACCACCGGGTGGGTCGGCAGGCAGGTGGCCAGCTGTTCGGAGGTACGCGGGCCTTCCTGGCCGACCAGGTGGGCCATCACGTGCAGGGCGTCGGAGAGCGGGTCTGCGGATTTCATGTAACTACGATAGTTACATTTAAACCACCTGTCGAGGGTCCGCTTTCGTTCCATTTGGACACATCTGTCCTATATCACGCGCCCTTCACATCATTGAACGCAACGGTAATGTGATCGGCTTCGCACTTCAGCGGACTCAAGCGCGGTCGATACCGCATCGCCCCCCTTCCAAGAGTCCGCTCCATGAACGCCTCTTCCCGTGCGCCGCGGCTGCAGTCGAAGCTGCTTGGTGCTGTGTCCGTTGGTCTGGCCATCGTCCTGCTGTGCGCCCTCGCCGGCCTGGCATCGGCGTGGCTGAAGCTGTCCACCGAAGTCCCCGCCGAGGTCGCCCACAGCCGCGATGCCGAGCGCCTGCAGCGCGAGTTCCGCGGGCAGGTGCAGGAATGGAAGAACGTGCTGCTGCGCGGCCACGACGAGGCGTTGCGCCAGCGCCACCTGCAGGCCTTCGATGACGAAGGAAAGCTGGTGGAGAAGCTGGCCACCGGCCTGGCCGCCAGCCCCGATGCGCGCACCCGCGACATGGCGCAGGCGTTCAGCGTCCTGCACGCGCAGCTGCAGAAGGATTACCACGCGGCCCTGCAGGCGTTCGCCGAGGCCGGCTACGACCCGTCCGCCGGCGACAGCCTGGTGCGCGGCAAGGACCGCCCGGTGACGGCCGCGCTGGATGCGCTGGGCACGCACACCACCGAGGTGGCCGAGGCCGCCGTGAGCGCGCGTTCGCAGCAGGCACGGCGCACTCTGGTGGTATGTGCGGTGATGACCATCGCCGCGGCACTGCTGCTGCTGGCCGGCCTGGGCTGGTGGCTGCGGCGTGCCGTGGTGCAGCCGGTGCTGGCGGTGGAAGCGGCCGCGCGCGCGGTGGCCGCCGGCGATCTGGACCATGTGGTGCAGGTGCGCAGCCGCGATGAGATCGGCCGCCTGGCGCAGGCCATGCAGGCCGTGCAGGGCACCCTGCGCGACGTGCTGGCCGCACAGACCGCGATGGCGCAGGCGCACGACGCCGGCACCATCAGCCACCGCATGCAGGCCAGCACCTTCCCCGGCGCGTACGGGCGCATGGTGGCCGACACCAATGCACTGGTCGACGCGCACATCCAGGTGAAGATGCGCGCGATCGCGATCATGGGCCGCTACGCGGTGGGCGACCTCAGCCAGGACATGGAACGGCTGCCGGGCGAGAAGGCGGTGATCACCGAGGCGCTGGATGCGGTCAAGCACAATCTCGGCGCGATCAACGGCGAGATCCGCCGCCTGGCCGGTGCGGCCGCCGCCGGCGATTTCAGCCAGCGTGGCGACAGCGCGCGCTTCGAGCATGATTTCCGCGCGATGGTCGATGGCCTGAACCAGCTGATGCAGGGCACCGAGCAGAACCTGGGCGAGGTCTCGACGATGCTGCGGGCGATTGCCGATGGCCGCCTTGGCGCACGCATGCACGGCGACTTCCAGGGTGTGTTCGCGCGCATCGCCGGCGATGCCAACACCACGGCGGCGCAGCTGGCGACGATCGTCACCGACATCAAGCACACCTCGGGCAGCATCCATTCGGCCGCCGCTGAAATTGCTGCCGGCAACAACGACCTGTCGCGCCGTACCGAACAGCAGGCCGCGAATCTGGAAGAGACCGCCGCGTCGATGGAGGAACTGACCTCCACCGTGCGCCAGAACGCCGAGCACGCGCGCCAGGCCAACCAGCTGGCGATCGGCGCGCACGGCGTGGCCTCGCAGGGCGGTGAAGTGGTCGGCCAGGTGGTGGCGACCATGGGCGCGATCGAGACGTCCTCGCGGCAGATCGCCGCCATCATCAGCGTCATCGATGGCATCGCCTTCCAGACCAACATCCTGGCCTTGAACGCGGCGGTGGAAGCGGCGCGTGCCGGCGAACAGGGCCGTGGTTTCGCCGTGGTCGCCAGCGAAGTGCGCACGCTGGCGCAGCGCTCGGCGGCGGCGGCCAAGGAGATCAAGACGCTGATCGAAGCGTCGGTGGAACAGGTCGGCCACGGCGCGCAGCGTGTGCGCCAGGCCGGTGACACCATGGCCGAGATCGTCGCCTCGGTGCAGCGGGTGACCGACATCATGGCCGAGATTTCCGCGGCCTCGCAGGAACAGAGCGCAGGCATCGAACAGGTCAGCCAGACCGTCATCCAGATGGATGGCACCACCCAGCAGAACGCCGCGCTGGTGGAAGAAGCGAGTGCCGCCGCGCGCAGCCTGGAGCAGCAGGCCGACCGCTTGATCGAAGCGGTGGATGTGTTTGATCTGTCGAGTGCGGCGACGAGCAAGGATGCCTTCGCCCGCGCCGCGTGAAGGTGTTGCATGGGTAGCGCCCGACCGTTGGTCGGGCGGCGACGCGAAGCGGCGCGCATCTGTGCGGACCAACGGTCCGCACCCACCAAGGGTCCGGTCACCCAGCAGCACCTCAGGTCGCGCCCGACCGTTGGTCGGGCGGCGACGCGAAGCGGCGCGCATCTGTGCGGACCAACGGTCCGCACCCATCAAGGGTCCGGTCACCCAGCAGCACCTCAGGTAGCGCCCGACCGTTGGTCGGGCGACGGCGCGAAGCGGCGCGTATCCGTGCGGACCAACGGTCCGCACCCACCAAGGGTCCGGTCACCCCGCAGCACCTCAGGTAGCGCCCGACCGTTGGTCGGGCGGCGACGCGAAGCGGCGCGCATCTGTGCGGACCAACGGTCCGCACCCACCGGGAGGCAGGTCCGCACGCAGCATGAGGGTGCTGTATTGGTAGCGCCCGACCGTTGGTCGGGCGACGGCGCGAAGCGGCGCGCAGCCGTGCGGACCAACGGTCCGCACCCACCAAGGGTCCGGTCACCCAGCAGCACCTCAGGTAGCGCCCGACGGTTGGTCGGGCGACAGCGCGCAGCGGCGCGCATCCGTGCGGACCAACGGTCCGCACCCACCAAGGGTCCGGTCACCCAGCAGCACCTCAGGTAGCGCCCGACCGTTGGTCGGGCGGCGACGCGAAGCGGCGGTTCTGTGCGGACCAACGGTCCGCACCCACCAATACCCGCAGCAACCTCAGCGCAGGTAATCGCCCTGTGCCATCCCCTCGCCCAGGTGATCCAGGAACGAGCTGATGCGCGCCGACACTGCAGTGTTGCGGTAGTACACCGCGTGGATCGGCTGGTACACATCCAGCGTCTGCGCGGCCAGCACCGGCACCAGGGTGCCGGCGGCGCGGTCGCGGTCGGTGACGAAGTCGGACAGGCAGGTGATGCCCACGCCTTCCACCGCCAGCCGGCGCAGGGTTTCGCCGCTGGAGACGGCGATATCCGGGCGCACCAGCAGCTGCCCGTCGGCGTCACCCGGCAGCGGCCAGCGGTTCAAGGATTCCGGTTCGTTGAAGCTGAGCAGCGTGTGCTGGCCCAGCGCGGCCACGCTGGCCGGTTCGCCGTGCGCGGCCAGATAGGCCGGGCTGGCCACCAGCTGCAGCCGGCAGCGCCCCAGCGAGCGCGCGTGCAGGGTGGAATCGGCCAGCGGGCCGATGCGGATGGCCAGGTCGGTGCGCCGCTCCAGCAGGTCGATGTAGCGCTCGGAACTGTTCAGTTCCAGCTGCACTTCCGGGTAGCGCGCACGGTAGCTGGCCACCAGCGGCGCGATCACGTGCAGCACGAAGGGCATGGCTGCATCCACGCGCAGCCGCCCGGCCGGGCGCTCGCGGCGGGCCGCCATCTGTTCCTCGGCCGATTCCACCGCATCGATGATCGCCCGCGCGTGGCGCAGGTAGGCCTCGCCCTCGGCGGTCAGGTGCAGGCGGCGGGTGGTGCGGGTCAGCAGGGTGGTGCCCAGCTTCTCCTCCAGCCGGCCCAGCGCGCGGCTGACGCCCGAGGGGGTCTGCCCCAGCTGCTCGGCGGCGGCGCTGATCGAGCCGCTGTCGATGACGGCCAGGAAGGCCTGCATTTCGTCAAGGGTGGTCTTCATGGCGCCATTATTGACCAGCAGGCAAGAGTGATTGGCGTGAAGACCGGTTTTTCGGCAAAGGTGCGCCGCGCACACTGCGCCCCTTCCTTCCCTCCGGAGCCTGCCATGACCCGTGGCATTCCCCTCGCCCTGCTGGCGCTGACCCTCGGCGCCTTCGCCATCGGCACCACCGAGTTCGTCATCGTCGGCCTCATTCCGACCATCGCCGCCGACCTGCACGTCAGCCTGCCCTCGGCCGGCCTGCTGGTCTCGTTGTATGCCCTGGGCGTGGCCATCGGCGCGCCGGTGCTGACCGCACTGACCGGCCGCGTGCCGCGCAAGCAGCTGCTGGTCGCACTGATGCTGATGTTCACCCTCGGCAACGTCATCGCCTGGATGGCACCGGGCTACACCTCGCTGATCGTCGCCCGCATCCTCACCGGCCTGGCCCATGGCGTGTTCTTCTCCATCGGCTCGATCATCGCCACCGCGGTGGTGCCGAAGGAAAAGGCCGCCAGCGCGATCGCCATCATGTTCACCGGCCTGACCGTGGCACTGGTGACCGGCGTGCCGCTGGGTACCTTCATCGGCCAGCACCTGGGCTGGCGCGCGACCTTCCTCGCCGTGGCCGGGCTGGGCGTGGTGGCTCTGCTGGGTGCGCTGCTGTTCGTGCCGCGCAACGTGCCGCAGAGCGCGCCGGCCAGCTTCCGCCAGCAGCTGGGCGTGCTGGCCCAGCCGCGCCTGCTGCTTGTCTACACGATGACCGCGCTGGGCTACGGCGGTACGTTCCTGGCGTTCACCTATCTGGCGCCGATCCTGCAGGACGTCACCGGTTTCTCGGCCAATGCGGTCAGCCTGGTGCTGCTGGTGTACGGCGTGTCGGTGGCGATCGGCAACCTGTGGGGCGGCCGCCTGGCCGACCGCCTCGGCCCGGTGCCGGCACTGAAGCGCATCTTCGCGCTGCTGGCCATCGTGCTGTTCGTGCTGACCTTCACCGCCTACAACACCTGGCTGATGCTGCTGACCGTGCTGGCCCTGGGCGCGGTGGCGTTCGGCAACGTGCCGGGCCTGCAGGTGTACGTGGTCAAGCAGGCGCAGCGCTATGCGCCGCAGGCCACTGATGTGGCCTCGGGCCTGAACATCGCCGCGTTCAACATCGGCATCGCCCTGGGCGCCTCGCTGGGCGGCCTGGTGGTGGAGCACATCGGCCTGATGCACACGCCGTGGCTGGGTGCGCTGGTCGTCGTGCTTGCCTACGCACTGACCGTGCTCAGCGGCCGCCTGGATCGCCGCGATGGCGTCGACCACCGTGCCGAGGGCATCGCCGTTACCGCCCACTGACCGGCAACGCAATGCACCGTTGCCGGCATGCACACGGTCCCTGACCTACCCTTCCTGTTCACTCCTTTCCCCCCGTTGGAGCTTCCCATGACTGTCCCCGCCTTTGGTCTTGGCACCTTCCGCCTGAAAGACCAGACCGTGATCGATTCCGTCCGCAATGCGCTGGACGTCGGTTACCGCGCCATCGATACCGCGCAGATCTACGGCAACGAAGCCGAGGTCGGCCAGGCCATCGCCGAATCCGGCGTACCGCGCGACGACATCTACCTGACCACCAAGGTGTGGATCACCGAGTTCAAGCGCGATGCGCTGCTGGCCAGCCTGCGCACCAGCCTGGAAAAGCTGCGCACCGACCATGTCGAGCTGACCCTGATCCACTGGCCCTCGCCGAATGACCAGGTGGACGTGCCGATGGAGGAATACCTGCCGGCGCTGGCCGAGGCCAAGGCACAGGGCCTGACCCGCGAGATCGGCATTTCCAACTTCACCATCGCGCAGACCCGCAAGGCGATCGAGATCCTCGGTGCCGATGCCATCGCCACCAACCAGATCGAGATCCACCCGTACCTGCAGAACCGCCTGCTGGTGAAGTTCCTGCAGGACAACGGCATCCGCATCACCGCCTACATGAGCCTGGCTTACGGCGAAGTGCTGAAGGACCCGGTGATCCAGGCCATTGCCGGCCGCCACCAGGCCACCCCGGCGCAGGTCGCACTGGCCTGGGCGCTGCAGCAGGACTTTGCGGTCATCCCGTCGTCGACCAAGCGCGAGAACCTGGCCGGCAACCTGGAAGCGGCGGCGATCCGCCTGACCGACGACGACATGGCGCAGATCGCCAAGCTTGATCGTGGCCAGCGCCTGGCCAACCCGGAAGGCATCGCCCCGGCCTGGGATTGAGGAACGGCCGCCGGGCATGGCCCGGCGCTACCGTGGGAAACCTACGCCGGGCGTGACCCGGCGCTACCGGATACGCGTGGGTAGCGCCGGGCCATGCCCGGCGGATCCATCAGGCCTGCAACAGCCAGCCGCGCATCGCCGCACTCACGTCGTCCGGCTTTTCCATCGGTGCCAGGTGCCCGCAGTCAGGCACCACCACCAGCTGCGAATGCGGCACCAGCGCGTGCATTTCCTCGCTCACCGCCAGCGGCGTGATGCGGTCGTTCGCACCGCAGACGATCAGCAGCGGATCGCGGTACGCGGCCAGCACCTCGTGCCCATCGCGGCGTTCCAGCCCGCTCTGGCGCATGAATACTTCCGCGCCCAGCCGCGCGGTCATGTCGCGCACGCGCTGCACCAGCACGTAGTCGTCCAGCCGCGACGCATCGATGTAGCTGCGCATCAGCGCATCACCAAAACCATGGAACTTGCCGGGCAGGCGCACGCTGGCACGCTGGCTGCGGCGCTGCTCGGCGCGCTCGGGGGAATCAGCGTGGATCGAGGTGTCGACCAGCGCCAGCTGCAGCACGCGCTCGGGCGCGGTGCGCAGGATCTGTTGAGCAACGAAGCCGCCCAGCGAGAAACCGGCCAGGGCGAAGCGCTCGGGGGCCTGCGCCAGCACGTCCTCGGCCACCGCCTGCAGGGTCTCGCCACGGGTCTGGTCGCCCACGGTGCAGTCGGCGATGTCGGCCAGGTCGGCCAGCTGCGCGCGCCACAGCTCGGCGTCGTTGAGCAGGCCGGGGAGCAGCAGCAGGGGGATGCGATCGGTCATGGGGGTATTGTCGCGCGGCCGGGTGGGTCCGGCCATGCCGTAACGGGCTGTTGGGCTGTAGAGTCGAGCGTGCTCGACTGCCACACAGCCAGTCGAGCATGGCTCGACTCTACAGAAGGCAGCAGCATGGCAGACCCCTACAACAGCGGCATCCCCTCCCCTCCGGCCCTGCGCTTCGAGGATTCCCTGGTCACCACCGCCTTCGAGCTGCCCGGCTACCGCGTGGCCCGCAACCTGGGCGTGGTGCGCGGCATCACCGTGCGCTCGCGCTCGATCGTCGGCAACTTCCTCGGCGGCATCCAGACGATCTTCGGCGGCAACATCACCATCTACACCGAGCTGTGCGAGCAGGCCCGCGAAGAAACCTACCGCGACATGGTCAAGCACGCGCGGCAACTGGGCGCCAACGCCATCATCGGCATGCGCTATGACGCCACCGATGTGATGACCGGGCTGACCGAGGTGCTGTGCTACGGCACGGCGGTGGTGGTGGAGCCGCTGCGGTAACCTGGCCGTAGAGTCGAGCTTGCTCGACTGCCGTGCGCAGAGCAGTCGAGCATGGCTCGACTCTACAAGTCCGGGGCAGGCACTTCGACCTGCTGCACCGGCAGGGTCACCATCATCACGGTCGGGTCGTCCGGGTCCAGCCGGGTCTTGAAGCCCAGGCTCTGGCACATCGCCAGCATGGTGCTGTTCTCGCGCAGCACCTGGCCCTCCACCACGTCCAGCCCCAGCCACTTGGCGTACTCGATCATGATCGCCATCAGGCGCCAGCCGATGCCGTGGCCCTTCAGGTCCGAGCGGATCAGGATGCCGTACTCACCGCGATGGTAGTCGGCGTCGGCATGCAGGCGCACCGCACCGAGCATGTCGCCGTTGCGCGGGTCGATGGCCACCAGCGCGATCGAGCGCGCGTAGTCGAGCTGGGTCAGCCGCGCGATGAACTCGTGGCTGAAGTGCTTCACCGACTGGAAGAAGCGCAGGCGCAGGTCTTCATCGCTGACGCGGGCGAAGAACGCGCGGAACAGTGCATCGTCCTCCGGCCGCACCGGGCGCACGAAGGCGCGTCCGCCATCGGACAGTTCGAGGGTGCGCTCCCACTCCTTCGGGTACGGGAACACCGAAAAACGCGGGTGACCACGGCCCTTGTGCAGGATGCGCGACGGCGCGATGGCCACGCGTGCGTCGAGGGCGAGGATGCCCTTGCCGTCCACCAGCAGCGGGTTGATGTCCAGCGTGCGCACTTCGGGAATGTCGGCCGCCAGCTGCGCCAGCTTCACCAGCGCCAGCGCCAGCGCGCGCTCATCGGCGGCCGGCACATCGCCATAGGCCTTGAGGATGCGCGAGGCACGGGTCTGGCCGATCAGTTCGTGGGCCAGGCGCAGGTCCAGCGGTGGCAGCGCCAGCGCCTTGTCATTGATCACTTCCACCGCGGTGCCGCCGCGGCCGACCACGATGACCGGGCCGAACGTGGCGTCATCGGCGATGCCGACGATGATCTCGCGCGCCTTCGGGCGGATGATGGTCGGCTGCACCAGCAGGCCGTCGATGCGCGCATCCGGGCGCAGCTGGCGGGCGCGTTCGAGGATGGCATTGGCCGCGCTCTGCACTGCCGGCAACGTCGCCAGATTCAGGCGCACGCCATCCACTTCGGATTTGTGCGGAATGTCCGGCGACAGGATCTTCAGCGCGACCGTGGCACCGCGCTCCAGCAGCGGCTGCGCCAGGTCCATCGCTTCGTGCGCGTCGCGCGCATGCATCACCGGGGCGGACGGAATGCCGTAGGCCTTGAGCAGATCGTGGGTGGCCAGCGGGTCCAGCCACTGCTGGCCATTGGCCAGTGCGGCGTCGACCAGCGCGCGCGCGCGCGCGGTATCCACGCTGAAATCCTGCGGCAGGCTGGGCGGCGTTTCCATCAGCGCGTTCTGCGCTTCGCGGTAGCGCACCAGGTGCTGGAAGCCGCGCACGGCTTCGGCCTCGGTCGGATAGGTCGGCACGCGCGCCGCGTTGAGCGTGGCGGTGGCCTGGTCATCATTGCCCAGCCATACCGCGAACACCGGCTTGTCGCGGTGGTGGCGCGGGCGCAGGCCGAGCGTGCGGGTCAGTGCCTGCGCGGCATCGGCAGAAGAGGTGAACGCAGTGGGCACGTTGACCACCATCACCGCATCGTTCTCGTTGTCGGCCAGCAGCGCCTCGATGGCAGCCGCGTAGCGATCACCATCGGCGTCGACCACGATGTCGACCGGGTTGCTGCGCGACCAGCCCTGCGGCAGCACTTTGTCCAGCGTTTCCACCGTGCTGTCGGACAGCTGCGCAAGGGTGCCACGCAGCGCGACCAGCTGGTCCACCGCCAGGCGGCCGACGCCACCGCCATTGCTGAGCAAGGCCAGGCGGCGGCCGGGGAAGGTACCGAGCCGACCGAGGGTCTCCGCTGCGGTGAACAGCTCGTCCAGTGCATTCACACGCAACAGGCCGGCGCGGTTGAAAGCAGCGCCGTAGACATCATCGGCGCGGGCAAGCGCCTGCACGTGGGTGTCGGCGCTGCCGGGCTGCACGCGCTCGGCGCGGCCGGATTTGACCACCACCACGGGCTTGGCGCGCGCGGCGGCACGCGCGGCTGACATGAACTTGCGCGCGTCCTTGATGTGTTCGACGTAGAGCAGGATGGCGCGGGTGCGGTAGTCGGTGGCGAAGTAATCGAGCAGGTCGCCGAAGTCGACGTCCATGGTGTCGCCCAGCGAAACCACGGCGGAAAAACCCACCGAGCGTGCCACGCCCCACTCCACCAGCGCAGCGGCAATCGCCGAGGATTCGGAGATCAGCGCGAGGTCACCGGCCTGCGGGAAGTGCGCGGCGATGCTGGCGTTGAGCCGCGCATGCGGCGCGATGACGCCCAGGCAATGCGGGCCGAGTATGCGCAGGCCGTGCTTGCGCGCCACCGTTTCCACCTGTTCGGACAGCGAGCCCGGGCCCTCACCGAGATGCGCGGTGAGGATGATCGCTGCCTGCACGCCGCGCTCGGCGGCGGTACGCACCACCTGCGGCACGATCGCCGCGGGCGCGGTGATGACCACCAGGTCGGGCACCCAGTCGAGGTCCTTCAGCCGCTTGACCGTGCGGATGCCATCGATCTCGGCGTGGCGCGGGTTGATCCACGCCACCTTGCCGGGAAAGCCGGTGCCACGCAGGTTGCGCATCACCGCACGGCCGGCGGAGCGCTCACGTGGGCTGCCGCCGATCACCGCGACCGACTGCGGACGGAACACGGACTGCAGGTGGTAGGTACTCATGCGCCTACGGTACACGGACTGGCGCTGCAGCGGCATGATCGTGCGCAGGCACACCGGCACACCGCATCCACGCATGGCGTGGATCTACTACGGGTAGATCCACGCCATGCGTGGATGACGGCCCGGTTACAGCAGGGTGCCGTGCAGGATGAGGGCGGCGATGCTGAAGTAGATCACCAGGCCGGTCACGTCCACCAGGGTGGCCACGAACGGTGCCGAGGCGCTGGCCGGGTCGAAGCCCAGGCGCTTGAGGATGAAGGGCAGCATCGAGCCGGACAGCGAGCCGAACGTGACGATGCCCACCAGGGCCGCGCCGATGGTGATGGCCAGCAGGATCCAGTGCTCGCCGTAGTCATGCAGGCCGCCCAGCTGCCAGATGACGATGCGCACGATGGCCAGACAGCCGAGGATGGCGCCCAGCACCATGCCGGTCGGCACTTCGCGCAGCGCCACCTTCCACCAGTCGCTCAAGCGCAGCTCGCGCAGGGCCAGGCTGCGGATCAGCAGCGAGGTGGCCTGCGAACCGGAGTTGCCGCCCGAGCTCATGATGAGCGGAATGAACAGGGTCAGCACCACCGCGCGCGCCAGCTCGTCCTCGTAGTGCTGCATCGCGCTGGCGGTGAGCATCTCGCCGAGGAACAGCACACTCAGCCAGCCGGCGCGCTTGCGCAGCATCTCGAAGAAACCGATCTGCATGTACGGCTTGTCCAGCGCTTCCATGCCGCCGAACTTGTGCGCGTCCTCGGTCGATTCCTCGATGAGCGCATCGAGCACGTCGTCGACGGTGACGATGCCCAGCAGGTGCTGCTGCGCGTCCACCACCGGAATGGCCAGCAGGTCGTGGCGACGGATCAGCCGCGCCACTTCTTCCTGGTCCAGCAGGGCATCGACGGTGACCGGCGGATTGACCTGGGCCACGTCGAGGATCGATTCCTCCGGCAGGCCGGTGATCAGCCGGCGCATGGTCACCACCTGCTGCAGCTGCTGGCTGGCCGGATCGAGCACGTAGATCGCGTACACGGTCTCGCGGGTGCGCTCGACCTGGCGGATGTGCTGCAGGGTCTGAGCCACCGTCCAGGTAGCGGGCACGGCGACGAACTCGGTGGTCATCAGCGCGCCGGCGGTGTTTGCCGGGTAGCTCAGCAGCGTCTGGATGGCCTGGCGGGCATCGCTGCCCAGCAGCGGGATCAGCCGCGCGCGTTCTTCCTCGTCCAGCTCGTGGACGATGTCGGTGGCGCGGTCATCGGCCATCAGCCCCAGCAGCGCGGCGGCGCGGGCCGGCGGCAATGCGGCCACCAGCTCGCCACTGCGGTGCAGTTCGGGCGCTTCGAGCATCTTCACCGCGCGCGGCAGCGACAGCGCGGCCAGCGTTTCGGCGGCGCGCTCCAGGTCGAGCGTGTTGAGGAACTCCACCGCGTCGGCGGTGTTGTAGCTGGCCAAGGGTGCGGCGAGGGCAGCGGCGTCGGCCACCGGGCGCAGCAATTGCTTCTGGTTCATGGGCTTGCCTTGTGGGGATGCGACCTCGCGCAACGCCAACGCAGGCAAACCGACCCGATATCAGGCGGTAGCCATCGCTGGCGTCGAACGAGGTCGACTTCTACTGTCGCTGGACATGGGTTGGGGACTCCGGATGGGTGTACTGCCTGACACGCTCGACGACGGCGCGACCGGCAGCGGCGGGCAGTCTGGACCTGCCGGCACGCCTGGTCAACCCTGGCCCGGGCTCGCAGTCAGGTGCCCGTGGGGTCAGAGCCCTTTGCGGCGCAAAGGGCTCTGACCCCGGCCTTCCGTAGCCGTTGTCGTGCGTGCACAGGCGGGCGCGCATAATGACGGGGTGGCCTGCACGGCCGCGCTTCCCCCGCCGCACGCACGCAGCAAAGGCCCCGCGATGACCAGGTATTCCCATGCATAGCGGTGGTCTGGAACTGGCGCTTGTACTGCTGCTGGCCGCGGTGATCGCGGTGCCGGTGTTCAAGAAGTTCGGCTTTGGCGCAGTGCTCGGCTACCTCGCCGCCGGCGTGGTGCTGGGCCCGGACGGACTGGGCTTCGTGCAGGATGCCGACCGCATCCTCGGCGCGGCCGAGATCGGCGTGGTGATGCTGCTGTTCGTCATCGGCCTGGAGCTGTCGCCCGCCCGCCTGAAGGTGATGCGGCGCTCGGTGTTCGGCGCGGGTGCGGCGCAGGTGGCGCTGTCCGGCCTGCTGCTGGGTGGCCTGCTGCTGCTCGATCATTTCCAGTGGAAGAGCGCGCTGGTGGTCGGCATCGCGCTGGCCCTGTCCTCCACCGCGGTGGGCCTGCAGCTGCTGTCCGAACACAAGGCGATCAACAGCGACCATGGCCGGCTGGGCTTTGCGATCCTGCTGTTCCAGGACCTGATCGCGATCCCGCTGCTGGCTGCCATCCCGCTGCTGGGCGGGGCGAAGAACGAGACCCTGCGCTGGGAAGACGCGGCCGTGGCGCTGGGTGCGCTGGCGGTGGTGATCCTGTGCGGGCGCCCGGTGCTGCGCAAGGTGTTCGGCATCATCGCCCGCACCCGCAGCCCGGAAGTGTTCACCGCCACTGCGCTGCTGGTGGTGCTGGGCACCGCGTGGTTCATGCAGGAGGCCGGCCTCAGCCCCAGCCTGGGCGCGTTCCTGGCCGGCGTGCTGTTGTCCGATTCGGAATTCCGCCACGAGCTGGAAGCGCAGATCGAGCCGTTCAAGGGCCTGCTGCTGGGCCTGTTCTTCATCGCCGTGGGCATGGGCATCGACCTCGACCGCATCGCTGCCGAGCCGTGGCTGATCGCCACCGGCGTGGCCGCGTTGCTGGTGGTGAAGTTCAGCCTGCTGTACCTGATCGGCCGCATCGCCAAACTGGGGTCGCGGCAGTCGCTGCTGCTGGGCAGCGTGCTGTGGCTGGGCGGCGAGTTCGCCTTCGTGGTGTTCAACGAAGCGCAGCGCGCGCACCTGCTGGGCGACGCCAACCATGACCGGCTGGTGGCCATCGTCGGCCTGTCGATGGCGATCACGCCGCTGCTGATGCTGGTGCTGCTGAAGCTGCTGGGCCGGGAAAAGCCGGCGCCGCGCGATGCCGCACCGGCCGACAAGGTGGCCCCGGACAACCAGCCCAAGGTGCTGATCGCCGGCATGGGCCGCTTCGGCCAGGTGATCGCGCGCCTGCTGAACGCGCAGAAGGTGCCGTTCGTGGCACTGGAAGCGAACCCGGACACCGTGGCCGACCTGCGCCGCTTCGGCAACCAGCTCTACTACGGCGACCCGACCCGGCCGGAGATGCTGCGCGCCGCGGGCGGCGAGCATATCGACGTGTTCGTGATCACCGTGGACGATCCGGAAACCAACCTGCGCGCGGTGCGCATGGTGCGCCGCCTGTACCCGGACGCGAAGGTGCTGGCGCGCGCACGCAACCGCCAGCACGCGTGGCGGTTGATGGACATGTCGGCCGAGCCGTTCCGCGAGGTGTTTGGTACCAGCCTGGAAATGAGCGGGCGCGTGCTGACCGCGCTGGGCGTGGCCGCGGACGTGGCACAGCGCCATGTGCAGCGGTTCCGCGAGCATGACGAACAGCTGCTGCGCGACCAGTACCTGGTCTACGACGACGAAGCCGCGGTGATCCAGACCTCGCGCGATGCACGCAACGACCTGATGCATCTGTTCGAGGCCGACGCGGAAAGCGACGAGAAGTAGGTGTGCCGACCAACGGTCGTCACCCACCCTGTCGAAGGCGGACCCGGTAGTGCCGGCCGCTGGCCGGCAATCTCGAGATCCCGGAGGTTTCATGAAGTTGCCGGCCAGCGGCCGGCACTACCCTTTTACAGGCACTCAGCCGTTGTCGCGCAGGAACCGGGCCATCGAGGACACGCCCGGCACGCGCGGTTCGAATTCGCCGGCCACGTCGATGAAGCCGCGCATGACCGCGATCTCGCGCGGGCTGCGGTTGAGGCTGTCGCGTACTTCCGGATCGGCACCGGCGCGCAGCAGGCGCTGCACCAGCAGCGGCAGCCCGTGCAGGGCCGCCAGGTGCAGCGGGCCGAAGCCGCGCGGGTCACGCACGTCCAGGCTCACGTCCTCATCCAGCAGGCGCTCCACTGCAGCCATCACCACCTGCTCGTCGCAGGCGGTGCCCGGCTCGGCACGTGCACCCAGCAGCAGCAGCAACGGCGTGACCGAACCGGCCGCGGCCAGGTCGGGCTCGGCGCCGGCCAGCAGCAGCGTATCCAGCAGGGCCAGCAGGCGCGAACGGTCGCGGGCGCTGAAGCCGTACAGCGCCGCGCAGTGCAGCGGGCCCAGCTGCTGCGCATCGCCGGCGTGCACATCGGCACCGGCGGTGAGCAGGCGCGCGACGATGTCCGGCAGGCCCAGCGCCGAGGCCAGCATCAGCACGGTCACTCCGCCCGGCAGGCGGTGTTCCAGCTGGGCGCCGGCATCGAGCAGGGCCGAGACGATATCCACCTGGCGCATGCTGACCGCCGCCGACAGCGGGGTCGCGCCACTGGCGGCGCCGTGCTGCGGATCGGCGCCACGCGCCAGCAGCAGGTCGACCACCGCCAGATGTCCACCGCCGGCCGCACGCAGCAGCGCGGTGCAGCCCTGCGCATCGACGGCGTCGATGGCAAAGCCCAGGTCGTTCAAGCGGCGCACGGCATCGACGTCGCCGGCCATGGCGGCGGCCGGCAGGTCGCTTTCGCGCAGGGTGCGGCGCGGCAGCGGCCACACCCGCCAATCCAGCCAGTCGGCCAGGTCGCGGCGGCCGATCGACAGCGCCACGCCCAGCGGGGTCTGGCCATCGGCGGCACGCGCTTCCGGCGATGCACCGTGCTGCACCAGCAGCTTCAGCGCGCCTTCGCGGGCCAGCGCGGTGGCCAGGTGCAGGGCGGTCATGCCGTGGCTGTCGCGGGCTTCGCGATCGACACCGGCATTGAGCAGGGCCTGCTGCAGGCGCAGCCAGCCCAAGCGCACCGCCAGCGACAGCGGCGGATCACCGGCCGGCGAAGCAGCGAATGGATCGGCGCCGCGTTCGAGCAGTTCCAGCGCCAGCTGTTCCAGGCCGCGCGCAGCCTGGTCGTGCTGCGCGCAGGCGGCAAGGAAGCGCGCGAGGCCACCGCGGCCAGCCGGCGACAGGCCACGCTGCAGCATCACCTGCAGCGCCGGCACCGCGTCGATGCCACGCGACAGCAGGGCGAACATGGGGGTATCGGCACAGGCGTCGCGCACGTACGGGTCGGCACCGTGGCCCAGCAGCCAGTCGACCGCGCGCGGTTCCAGCGCCAGTTCCGGGTCCAGCAGCAGGCCGCCCAGCTCTTCCGGCTGGCACAGCCTGGCCAGCGCGGCCATGCCTTCGGTATTGCCGAAGCCCAGCGCTTCGCGCAGCAGGGTCAGCGGCGGTCGGTCGGGCAGCAGGCCGCTGGCGCTGGCGGCTTCACCGCGCTCGGCCAGGCCATCGCTGACCGCCGCCGGCAGCGGATAGGACGGATCCAGCAGGGCCACGATCGCCCAGCGCCCGGCTTCGGCGGCGTAATCCACCGCACGACGGCCAAGCGGATCGCTGGCATCGGCGGCGATGCCCAGATCGACCAGGCGCTTGACCAGCAGCGGCGAGACATCCTCGGCCATCGCGGCCAGCAGCACGGCGTTGCGGCCTTCGCCATCGACCGCCACCAGATCCGGCTTGTGCGGCAGCAGGTGTTCGATGACGGCGGCGCGACCGGCGCGGGCGGCTTCCAGCCACGGCGTGCGGCCCAGCGCATCGCGCGCTTCGAGGTTGGCGCCAGCACCCAGCAGCACGCCGATGATCTCGACATGGCCGGCCAGGGCGGCTTCGTGCAGTGCGCTGCGACGCTGGCGGTCGCGCGCATCGGCGCGCGCCTTGTGCTTGAGCAGCAGCTGCACGCCGGCCGGATCGTCGTCCTCGGTGGCGGCGGCGGCCAGCAGCACCGGAGTGCCTTCGTTGGGTTCGCTGCGCGCACCGCGTTCCAGCAGGAAGCGGGCCAGGCGCCAGTTGCCGACCTGGCAGGCCACCGCCAGCGGCGACCAGCCTTCGGTGTTGAGCGCATCCACCTCGGCGGCGGCATCGCGCAGCAGCGCGGCCACGCCCGGGTCGGAACTGCGCGCGGCGTGGTGCAGCGGGGTGTTCCCATCGCTGTCCATGGCGCGCGAATCGGCGCCGTTGGCCAGCAGGGTCATCACCGCTTCGGGGCGGCCATGCCAGCTGTCGCGCGTGGCGGCCAGCAGCGGGGTCATGCCACGGTGCGGGGCATTCACGTCAACGCCGCGACCGATCAGCTCGCGCAGCAGGCGCAGATCGGGCAGCACGGCGGCGAGCACGGCCAGGCTGCGCTGGTCGCGCCAGTTCGGGTCCGGCAGCGCGTGCGGGTCGGCACCGGCCTGCAGCAGCTGCAGCGCGCGGTCGATGCGGCCGTGGCGCGCGGCTTCGTACAGCGCCGGAGTCAGTTCCTGCGGTGCCATCGCTTCCAGCGGCGTGCTTTCGGCGGCGGCGTTGAACAGGGCTTCGGCATCGCCGCTGGGCAGGTCCTGGGCGGTGCTGCGCAGGCTGACCATCGGTGCCGGCGCCACCCGCTGCAGCAGCAGGTGCAGGACCGGCGACAGCACCAGCGTGGCCAGTGCGGCGGGCCAACCTGCGCCTTCCGGCAACAGGCCCGGCCACGCCGGCAGCACGATCAGCGCAGCCAGGGCAACCACGATCGCCGCCACCAGCAGGCCACGCCAGGCGGTCAGGTCACGCCCGGCCAGGGCCTGCCAATGCTGGGCGAGACTGCCGTCGAGGCGTTCGACATCGTTCCACAACGGCCAGGTGCGCCACGCGGCCAGCAGGCCGGCACTGACCAGCACGCTCAGGCCGAGCACGGCGGCCAGGCTGCCGCTGTCACGCAGCGCCGCCAGCGGCCATGCCAGCAGCAGCGCCAGGCCTGCCGGGGCCGCGGCCCACAGCACCGCCAGCGCCGGCAGTTCCTGCCGCGCGATCAGCTTCGGAGCCTGCAGCGTGCGGCTGCGCCGCCACCACGACACGCCCAGCGCGAACGCCGGCTGCGCCAGTGCGGCAAGCACGGCACCGGGCAGCCCACCCACGACCGAGGCCAGCGCCAGCACGGCGCCGAGGACGAAGGCGATCGACAGTGCGCGTGGGCGCGACAGCTCAGTCATAGTGGCGCCGCATCATGCTGGTCACCGACGGCGGCACCTGCAGGTAGAAACCCCGCTCGGTCAGCTCGCTGCGGACCTTGTCCGGGTCGGCCTGGGCCAGCCGGCGCTGCGCATCCAGGGTCACTTCGAGGACGAACGACAGCGCACCCAGCGAGGTGAACAGCGGCGCAGGCAGCGCGCTGAAATCATCACGACGGGCGAGATAGACGTAGGTGTCCGGCTTGAGTTGGCTTTTATAGACGTAGGCGTGCATGTCCGCGGGACGATAACCCGGGAAGAGCCATGATTGTGTCGGAAAGCCGACACCGGGGAAAGCCGTCAAGCGACGATGGCGGCGCGATCGACGGCGTTTCCCGCGAGGGGTTCAGCAATGTGGCGGCGGCGTTCAGCCTGCCGCCACCGGCCTCAGTTGGCCGCGACCTCTTCAGTCAGCTGCGGATCGAAGGTGGGCGCCTGCAGCCAGCGCACCACGTCGCCGCCCAGCGCATCGGCAATCTGCTCCAGCGTGGTGCAGGCGCGGAAGGTGAACGGCCGGTTGGTCGAGCGCTTCAGGGTGAAGTTGCCGACCACCTTCCCGTCCTCCTTCAGCTCGCCATAGATGCGGCCCCACTTCGGCCCGGAAATGGCACCGCCGCCCGCAGCGTGCGCCTTGGTCACCACCAGGTGCAGGTTGCGGCCGGCGCCGTCCTCGCTGTCACCCACCACCACCGCGCCATCGGCATGGCGCACGATGCTCTGGCTGAGGTACTGGCCGAAGTGGCATTCGTCGCGGATCAGTTCGCCGCCCACGCCCTCGCGGTACGGCACGTCGGCGGTGATGAGGATGGGTGTGCCGGCGGCCTGCGCCTGGAGCGCGGGCACGCACAAAAAAACCGCTGCCAGGGCAGCGGCGTGGATCGACTTCATGGTGTTCCCCCTGTAGACCGCGTCCCCGGCACACCGCCGGGGACTACGGCAATGCTTACTTTACCTTGGCGTAGGTGCCCTTCAGCGCCACGCCCGCCAGGATCGCGCCGGCGTAGCACTCGTAATTGGTCGCGCTCTTGAACTCGTTCTTCTTGTAGTAGCTGACGATGTCAACCACGGCATTGGCGCCGCGCGACTTGGCGCCATCCTGCAGGGCGCGCAGCGCCGACAGGGCCACCCAGCGGCAGGCTTCCTCGTCGCTCTTGTTGGCGGCGTTGGTCTTCTTGTTGGTCACGTCCTCGCCCAGGCGCTGCTGCACGCTGACCGGCTGGCCGGCCAGGTAGAAGCGCACGCTGCCGTCGATGCCGGCATCCTTGGCGGCCTGCGAGCTGACCAGCTCGCGCAGGGACTGCTCGACGCGGGTGTCGCGGGCCGAGGCGGTGGTGGTCAGGGCCAGCAGTGCGGTGGCCGTGGCGATCATCAGGGTACGACGCATCGAAACTTCTCCTTGTTCGGGGTGCGGGGTGGAGCGCGGTGTGGGGCGGTGGATCATTCGCTCCAGCGGCGGAACACCAGCGAGGTGTTGATGCCACCGAAGGCGAAATTGTTGCTCATCACGTACTCGGCCTGCAGTTCGCGGCCCTGTCCGGTGATGAAATCGAGCTGGCCGCAACGCGGGTCGACCTCGCCCAGGTTGAGGGTCGGGGCGAACCAGCCGGCGCGCATCATCTCGATGCTCATCCAGGCTTCGAACGCGCCGCAGGCCCCCAGCATGTGGCCGACGTAGCTCTTCAGCGAGCTGATCGGCATGCGGTTGCCGAAGACCTGGGCGGTGGCCTGGGTCTCGGCGATGTCACCGTGGTCGGTAGCGGTGCCGTGGGCGTTCACGTAATCGATCTGCGACGGCTGCAGGCCGGCATCCTCCAGCGCCAGCCGCATGGCCTGGGCCATGGTGTCGGCGCTGGGCTGGGTGACGTGCTGGCCGTCGCTGTTGGTGCCGTAGCCGACGATCTCGGCGAGGATCGTCGCGCCGCGGGCCTGTGCGTGTTCCAGGTCTTCCAGGATCAGCGTACAGGCGCCCTCGCCCAGCACCAGGCCATCGCGGCCGGCATCGAACGGGCGTGGGGTGGTCTGCGGTGCATCGTTGCGCGTGCTGGTGGCGAACAGGGTGTCGAACACCGCCGCGGCGGTGGCGTCGAGCTGCTCGGCACCACCAGCCACCATCACCGTCTGCTTGCCGCTGCGGATCGCTTCGTAGCCGGCGCCCACGCCCTGGCTGCCCGAGGTGCAGGCGCTGGAAGTGGTGTAGACCCGCCCGGACAGGCCGAAGAACACGCCGATGTTGACCGGCGCGGTGTGGCTCATCATTTTCAGGTAGGTGGTGGCGCTGATGCCGTCGGTGGTGAACTCGTGCAGCATGCGGCCGAATTCGCCGGTGGCTTCATGGCTGCCCGAGGACGAGCCATAGGCCACGCCGGCACGGCCGCTGTGCAGCACGGGGTGCTCGAACAGGCCCGCTTCGCGCAGCGCCACTTCGGTGGCGCGCACCGACATGATGGCGACCTTGCCCATCGAGCGGGTGGTCTTGCGGTTGTAGTTCGGCGGCAGGTCGTACTCCTGCGCCGGGGCGGCCAGCTTGGTGTTCAGGCCAGCGTAGACATCCCATTCGGGCATCGTGCGCACCGCATTGCGGCAGCTGCGCAGGTGCGCTTCGATGGTCGGCCAGTCATGGCCGAGCGGACTGATGGCGGCGGCACCGGTGACCACCACGCGACGATCGGCGGCCATCAGATCATGCCCCCGTTTACCGAGATCACCTGGCGGGTGATGTAGCCGGCCGGCTCGGACAGCAGGAAGGCGACGGTGGCGGCCACTTCCTCCGGACGGCCGACACGGCCGGCGGGGATCAGCTTCAGCGCATGGTCGACCACTTCTTCGTTCAGCATGTCGGTCTCGATCAGGCCCGGGGCCACGCAGTTGACGGTGATCTGGCGGCTGGCCAGCTCCAGCGCCAGCGCCTTGGTGGCACCGATGATGCCGGCCTTGGCCGCACTGTAGTTGACCTGGCCGCGGTTGCCGGCCACGCCGGACACCGAGGACAGGGTGACGATGCGGCCCGGCTTGCGCCGCCGCACCATCGGCATGATCAGCGGGTGCAGCACGTTGTAGAAGCCATCCAGGTTGGTGTGGATGACCTGGTCCCAGTCGTCCTCGGACAGCGCCGGGAAGGCGCCGTCGCGGGCGATGCCGGCATTGCAGACCACGCCGTAACAGGCGCCATGCGCTTCCACGTCCGCTTCCAGCGCCGCACGCGCGGCTGCCCGGTCGGCCACGTCGAAAGCCAGCACGCGGGCCTGCTGGCCCAGTGCCTGGATCTCGGCCGCCACGGCCTGTGCTTCCTCCACGCGGCTGCGGCAATGCACTACCACGTCGAAGCCGTCGCGCGCGATACGCAGCGCAATGGCCCGGCCGATGCCCCGGCTGGCGCCGGTCACCAGCACGCTTCGATTCCCTGTCATGCCTGTCCACTCTCCAGATATGCCATCGAGTCGGCCGGTTCGAACACCGACACGTTGGCGACCGCCCATTCTTCATCGCCTGCCAGGATCCGGCAGGCGAACATCCCTAGCCCATTGTCACCCAACAGCTCGCAGCGCGCGTGTACGCGCAGCACACTGCCGCTGGGGAAGCTGCTGCGCGGGCTGGTGTAGCGCCGGCTGCCGAGCAGGAAGCCCAGCTGCGGCGGGTTGCCGGCCACGCGGGCACGGCAGCCGGCCCAGGCCGCGATGGCCTGCGCCATGTATTCGATGCCGACCCAGGCCGGCACGCCGCCGTCCTCGATGAACAGCCCCGCGGCGGGCACCACCAGCTCGGCCTCGATGCTGTCCTGGTCCCAGCGCACGATGCGCTCCAGCAGGCACATGTCCTGGCGGTGCGGCACCACGTCTTCGATCGCGAACAGGGGCAGGCTCATGCGGCCACCCGCTGCAGTGCCAGCACGGCATTGCTGCCGCCGAAGGCGAAGGAATTGCTCAGTACGCGCTGCGGCGCCCGTTCCAGGCACGCGCCCGGGGCGACCAGCGGCAACGCCGGCAGGGCCGGATCCGCGCTGCCATCCCACCAGTGCGTGGGCAGCCGGTGGCCGGGATTCTCGGCCAGCAGGATCCAGCACACGGCCGCCTCGATCGCACCGGAGGCGCCGAGGGTGTGGCCGGTCAGCGGCTTGGTCGAGCTGGCCGGCACCGTGGTGCCCAGCACCTGGGCCACGGCCACGCTTTCCATCGCATCGTTGTGGCCGGTGGCGGTGCCGTGCAGGTTCACGTAATCCACGTCGCCTGCATCCCAGCCGGCGCGTTGCAGCGCCTGCTGCAGGGCATCGATCGCCCCCAGGCCCTTCGGGTCGGGCGCGGACATGTGGTGGGCATCGGCCGATTCGCCCCAGCCGGCCAGCTGCACCGGGCCGGCGTCGCGGGTCAGCAGGAACAGCGCGGCACCTTCGCCGATGTTGATGCCACAGCGGTGCTGCGAGAACGGATTGCAGCGCAGCGCGGATACCGACTCGAGCGCGCTGAAGCCGGCCACGGTGAAGCGGCACAGCGAATCGGCACCACCGGCGATGACCGCATCGACGATGCCGGCGCGCAGCATGCGCGCGGCCGACATCAGCGCCTTGGCACTGGAGGAACAGGCGGTGGACAGCGTCCAGGCCGGGCCCAGCGCACCGCTGCGCTGGCGCACGAACTGCGCGGCGGTGCCCATTTCCTGCTGTGCGTAGTCGAAGCCCTGCGGCCACTCACCGGTCTCGGCGCGGGTACGCAGGGCCTGCTCGGATTCACCGATGCCCGAGGTGCTGGTGCCCAGCACCACCGCCACCCGCTGCGCGCCGTAGCGGGCGATGGCGGCCTGCACCGACGGCGCGATCTGCGCCAGGGCCGCGTCCAGCAGCGCGTTGTTGCGGCCACGCAGGGCCACCGGCAGGTCGTCCAGCGTCGGCAGCGGCGTGCGCACTTCGCCCAGCGCCAGGGTCTGGCCCGGCAGCAGGGTGTCGTTGTCGCTGAGGCCGCCCGGTGCGTCGGCAAAGAGGGCTGCGGCCACGGCCGCGCGGCCCTCACCGAGCGCGCAGACCACGCCCAGGTCGTTCAGGTAAATCGCTGCGGTCATTTATCCTGCCCGGCCATGTCGATCGATTCGATGCGCAGGGTGTAGCCCTCGGCGCGGTTTTCCAGCTGCACGCTGCCATCGTCCAGGCGCTGCAGCTGCAGCCACACCTGGCCATCGCGCGAGAGGCTGCGCTGGTGGCCATCGTCGGCCACCTGCCAACCGGCCGGCAGCGCCTTGGCAATCGCTTCGGTCGGCCACAGGGCGAACTGCAGGTCATCCAGCACGCGCTCAGCACGCACCTGCGGCGGCAGCCACGGCGCACGCTGCTGGGTCAGCTGCTGGCCGTCCCACTGCAGGCGCACGCCGGTCTGGCCCATCGCCTGCACGGCCAGCTGCACCTGCTGCGCATCCGCTTCCAGCAGCGCATCGAGATCGCGTTCATGGCTGCCGAAGCGGAAATGCAGCTGCTGCTGCAACGCCAACGGCGCCGGCAGGCTGGCCGGCGACAGGCGCAGCGGCGGCAGTTCAACCAGCGGGCGCGGCATGCGGCTGGCACAGGCGGCCAGCAGCAGGCACAGCAGCACCGCGCCGAAGCGGACGATCAGGCGCTGCACAGCTGCTCCAGCACGCGCATGCGGCGACCGTTGGGGTCGGCCACGTAGGGGTTGTTGGTGTCCCAGGCGTAACCGGCCAGGATGGAGCTGATCATGTCGCGCACTTCCGGCTGCTGGTCGGGGTGGTAGATGATCTTCTGGAAGCCGCCTTCGTACCAGCTTTCGACGAAGCGGCGGAAGGTCTTCACGCCGGCGCGCAGCGGAATGGAGAACTCGTTTTCCCAGTCGACGGTTTCACCGGCGTAGCGGCGCTTCAGGCATTCGCTGGCCAGCTGTGCCGACTTGAAGGCGATGGTGACGCCGGAGGAGAACACCGGGTCGAGGAATTCACCGGCGTTGCCCAGCAGCGCGTAGCCCGGGCCCCACAGCGAGCTGACGTTGGCCGAATAGCCGGTGATGCGGCGCACCGGCAGCACGGCCCATTCGGCATTGGCCAGCAGGCCGGTCAGGTTCGGGTCCTCGCCGACGATGGCCTGCAGCTTCTGCAGGTCGTCGCCCTCGTAGCGTTCGAAGAACGACGGCTCGGCGACCACGCCCAGCGAGCAGCAGCCGTTGGAGAACGGAATCGTCCAGTACCAGACGTCGATGTGCTCGGGGTGGGTGGTGATGAGGATCTTGTTGCGGTCGAAATCCGCTTCGGCCGGAATGTTGTCGCGCACGTGGCAGAAGATCGCACCGCGCACCGGGAAGTTGGACGGCGATTCCAGGTTGAGCAGGCGCGGCAGCAGGCGCGCGAAACCGGAGGCATCGAGGATGAAGTCGGCTTCGATGCGGTACTCGCTGCCATCGGGACGGCGCACGTTCACCGCCGGGTGCTCGCCGGCTTCCACCGCCAGCACTTCATCGCCGAAGCGCAGGGTGGTGCCCATGCGCTCGGCACCGCGGGCCAGCACGTTGTCGAAGTCGGCGCGCTGCACCTGGTAGGTGGTGCCCCAGCCCGGCGAGAACTTCCTGCGGAAATCGAAGGCGGTACGCGCTTCGCCGTGGACGAAGGCCGCACCGTTCTTGTGCTGGAAACCGGCTTCCACCACGTCCTGCAGCAGGCCGGCCGCCTCGATGTACTCCATGCTCTGCGGCAGCAGGCTCTCGCCGATCGAGAAGCGCGGGAACTGCTGGCGCTCCAGCATCAGCACCTGGCGGCCCTGCTGGCGCAGCATCGCCGCGGCGACCGAGCCGGCCGGGCCGGCGCCGATGATCAGGATTTCAGTACGTTCGACGTCGGTCGGTTGGGCAGTTGCATCCACGGCAGTATTCATCGGTGCGTCCTTGTTGCTCGATCAGGTGGAAAGGAAGGGCGTGCGGTACAGCGCGGTCAGGCCGGCGGCAGGTCGTGCGGCGGCGGGCGGAACAGCGGCGAGATCAGCCAGACCAGGCCGATGCCAAACAGCAGGGTGAGGCCGAACGCGCGCAGCGCCGGCGTCTGCGACAGGCCCAGCAGGCCGAACGACAGCCAGGTGCTGGCCGCGCCCACGCACACCGCCAGCCAGGCACTGGCATCGCCGCGGTGCTCGATCAGGAAGATGCCGTAGTCGATGCCCATGCCCAGCAGCAGCATCAGCGCCAGCACGTTGAACAGCTGCAGCGGCTGGCCGAACAGGCCGAGCAGGCCCAGGGTGAGCGCACCGGCGATGAGCGTGGGCGCGAACACGCGCCAGGCCTGGCGGCGGTAACGCAGCCACAGCGCGCCGAACACCAGCGCGATGCCGACCAGCAGCAGCCCGCCCATCAGCTTGCGGTAGTGGCCCAGCAGCTTGGAGAAGTCGGCCGTGCGGTCGACCCAGCGCACGCCGGGCAGGCCCTCGGCCGCGCCCTGCAGGGTGGCCAGCGCATCGGCACGCGAGAGGTCATCGACCATCACCACGCTGACCATCTGTCCACCCACTGCACCCACCCACAGGTGGCGGAACGGCTTGGAGGCTGGCGAGGCGAGGAAGGCCTCGGCGGTCAGCGGCGAGGCCGCGAAGTCCGGCCGCGGCAACGGCTCGCCCACCGCTTCGGATACCGCCGACAGCACGCCCGGTTCCACCTTCGCGGTCAGCGCGGCATCGGCCTGCTGGCGCGCCGGCGACGGCAGCCAGTCGCTGATCGCGCGGTAACCACCGATGCGCTTGTCACTGGCCAGCGCGCGCAGGCGTCCGGTCAGCGCTTCTTCGCGTTCCAGCAGCTGCGCCGCGTCGGCGCCCTGCACCAGGTAGAACTGCGCCGGGCTGGGCATGCCCAGCAGCTGGCTGAGGCGGATCTGTTCGGCCATCAGCGCCGGCGGCGAGGACTGCAGGCTGCGCAGGTCGTCGTTGCTCTGCAGGCGCACGATGCCGATGGCCGACAGCGCCAGCGTGGCGACGATGAACACGGTGACCGGGCGCGTGCCATGCAGGCGCGGGAACCGCTCCAGCGTGTTGCCCAGCCACTGCGAGAAGCGGGTCTGGCGGATCTCGCCACCGTCCAGCCACGGGAACCAGAAGATCACCGTCAGGAAGGCACCGGCGAGGCCGACCACCGAGAACAGCGCCATCTGCCGCAGGCCCGGGAACGGGGCCAGGCCCAGTGCCAGATAAGCCAGCGCACTGGTCACCAGGGCCAGCCAAAGGCCCGGCAGCAGGTGCTTGAGCAGCTTCCAGCGGCGGTCGGCCGGTTCGGCCTGGCGCGACGCGAACCAGTGGATGCCGTAATCCTCGGCCACGCCGACCAGCGACGCGCCGAATACCAGGGTCAGCACGTGCACCTTGCCGAACACCAGCACGGTCACCGCCAGCGCCACGCCGCAGCCGATCAGCAGCGACGCGGCCACCAGCAGGATCGGCCGCAGCGAACGGAACGCGAGCCAGACCAGCAGCAGCACCGCCGCCAGCGAGCCCCAGCCGATCGTGTTGATTTCCTGGTTGGCCTGCACGGCCGCCGCTTCGGCATGCAGCGGCACGCCGGCATGCAGGATCTCCAGATCCGCGGCGGCGGCCTTGGCGGCCTGGCCGGCGCGTTCAAGCAGGCCGTCGATATGGCGCTCGCCATCGAGCTGGAAGGCCGAGCCGGGCGTGTCGAACTGCAGCGCGGCCCAGTGCTTGCCCTCGGCTTCGAGCAGGCCGTCATCGCCCAGACGCAGGCCGGAGCCCTGGGCCTGCTGCTGCCACCATTGCGGCCACAGCGACAGCGGGTCCTGCCGCCAGTCGGTCAGCCGCGGTGCGCCCATCGGGCCATACAGCGCGCCCAGCGCCTGTTCGGCCAGCGCACCCGGTTCGGCCTGCTGCAGCTGTTCGCGCTGGGCCGGGGTCAGCAGGCGGTCGCGATACGGCGCGTAGAACGCACGCGCTTCATCGAACCAACCTTCGATCGAACCGCTGGGCACCAGCAGCCCGCTGTCGGCATCGCTGGCCATGGCCTTGGCGAAGGCGGCCTGCGCGCGCTTGGCGGCGGCGCCATCGGTACTGCCCAGCAGCACCACCACCTGGCGCGAGCTGCCATCGGCGATGCGCCGGGTGACATCACTCAGCAGGCGGTCGTGCGCATCCTGCGGCAGCAGGGCGAGGATGTCGGTGTCGATCCGCGATTCCTGGCTCCACAGGCGCCACTGCTGCGCGCCCATCACCAGCAGCACCAGCAGCCAGGCAATGCCCAGCCAATGCCACCACCGGCGCAGGCGCTCCGACCCCTTCCCTGCGGTGCCAGTCGACATATCAGTCAAAACGGCGCGCCTCGTCGGCGGACAGACTTGCCGGCGCTTCGCTCAGCGCGACGAACTGGATCTGCGTGCGGTCCTTGTTGGCCTCCACGATCTCCACCTGGCGCACGTAGCGGTCGCCCTGCAGGGTCAGCGATTCGAAGGCCTTGGCCAGCATCGCCGACTTCGGGGTCAGCTTCAGCCGCCAGCCCTGCCCTTCGCGGCTGGCCTGCACGTTGAACTGGCTGGACAGCGCCTGCACGTCGCCACTCATCAGCGCGAACATGATGGCGTTGACCGAGCGCATCGCCGGCTGCTGGCGCGCATCCAGTTCGACGCGGGTGCTGCCATCACGCTGGCGGCTGAGGATGCGGTCGGCGGTGACCACCACTTCGGACGGGAACGGCTTGAGCGTGGTCCAGATCACGCCGTGCTGGCGTGCGACCACGAACTGGCCCTGCGAGCGCAGCGGGTTCTTGAAGCCGTTGACCTGCTTTTCCTGGGTGAACTGGCCACGCAGCACGTCGGGCCGCGCCACTGCCTGGGTGATCGCATCGACGGCGGCATCGGCCGCCTGCACCAGCGGCGCAGCGGCAAGCATCAGCGCGCACAGCAGCGCGCGCGGGAGTACCGTGCGCAGGGACGGGACGAAAGCATTCACGGGGCAGGCACTCCAAGACGCTGCCACAGCACCGGCGGGCACTGGTACAGCATTTCCTTGCTGGCCGCGTCCACCGCGACCTGGATGGTCATCGCACGGGTCAGCACCTGGCCGCTTTCCGCATCGATGATTTCGTATTCGATCTTCAGCCGGTTCTCCCATTCGACGATGCGCGAGACCACGCGCAGCGCCTGGTTGAACAGCAGCGGCCGCACGTACTTCACCCGTGCATCGACCACCGGCCACAGATAGCCCGATTCGAGCATCTGCGGGTAGTCGTAGTCGTAGCGGCTGAGCAGCGCGCAGCGTGCGATCTCGAAGTACTTGAAGTAGTTGCCATGCCAGACCACGTTCATCGGATCGCAGTCATGGAAGGCCGGGGACAGCGAAATCTCGCCGACCAGTTCGATTGCTTCATTCACCGACATACAGCTCCCAGCGTTGCGCGCGGATCTCCACCAGCAGTTCCCGCAGCTCGCGATCCAGCGCGCGGTCTTCTTCGACCAGGGCGATGCGCTGCCCCAGGTCGGCGTACATGTCGGCCAGACTGCCATGCAGCTGCGCGTTCAGGCCAACCCGTTCGCGCAGGGCCAGGCCCTGGCGTGCGGCGATCAGCATCGCGGCCACCACCTGTTCGGTCAGTTCGATCACGCGCAGGCAGTCGCGCGCGGCGATGGTGCCCATGCTGACCTTGTCCTGGTTGTGGCATTCGGTCGAACGCGAGAACACGCTGGCCGGCATGGTCTGCTTCAGCGCCTCGGCGGTCCATGCGGACACGCTGATCTGCAGCGCCTTCAGGCCATGGTTGATGGCCGCGCGCGGGCCGGTGGCCGCCGACAGGTTGGCCGGCAGGCCGTGGTTGTAGCGGGCATCGACCACCAGCGCCAGCTGCCGGTCGAGCAGGTCGGCGACGTTGGCCACGGTGTTCTTCAGCGTGTCCATCGCCAGTGCGATGTGGCCGCCGTAGAAGTGGCCGCCGTGCAGGATGCGCTCGCCGTCGGCATCGATCAGCGGGTTGTCGTTGGCGCTGTTCAGTTCGGTTTCGATCAGCTGGCGCAGGAACGGCAGGCTGTCTTCCAGCACGCCGATCACGTGCGGCGCGCAGCGCAGCGAGTAGCGGTCCTGCAGGCGCTGTTCGTTGCGCGGCGGGCGCTCGCTGTGCAGGTCGCTGCGCAGGCGCGCGGCGATGCGGCCCTGGCCCGGGTGCGGCTTGGCGGCGAACAGGGTCTCATCGAAGTGATGCGCGTTGCCATCGCTGGACAGCACGTTGAACGCGGTCAGGCGGGTGGCCATGCGGGCCAGGTAATCGGCGCGCCGCCAGGCCAGGCAGGCCAGGCCGGTCATCACCGCGGTGCCGTTCATGATCGCCAGGCCTTCCTTCGGCCGCAGCTTCAGCGGAACCATGCCGATCTTCGCCAGCACCGGGCCGGCCGGCTGCACCTGGCCTTCGAACAGCACCTCGCGTTCGCCACACAGCACGGCGGCCACGTAGGACAGCGGGGTCAGGTCACCACTGGCGCCCACCGAGCCTTCGGCCGGGATCAGCGGCAGCACGTCGTGCTGCAGCAGGGTGGCCAGGCCTTCCAGCAGCTGCACGCTGACACCGGACATGCCGCGCACCAGCGAGGCCAGGCGCGCGGCCAGCACGGCACGGGTCTCGGCCGGGTCCAGGTAACGGCCCAGGCCGCAGCCATGGTAGGTGTAGAGATGGTGCGGCAGCTCGGCCACCAGCGCCGGCGGAATGTTCACCGTGCACGAATCGCCGTAGCCGGTGGTCACGCCATAGATCACCCCGTCCTCGCGCAGCAGGCGGTCGAGGAAATCGGCGCCGCGCTGGATATGCGCGCGGAAGGCCGGCGCCTCGCTCAGGGCGGCGTCGCACTGGCGCTGGGCCAGAGCAACCACGTCTTCGATGGTCAGCGGTGCATCGCCGAAACGGCACACGGGTACGGCGTCAATCGTCATGAGGAGCCTGGTCCCAGAGGGGGAAGAAGTTGAACCAGTCCAGCGGGGACTGGATGACCTGGAGTTCCAGCCAGCGTGCGAAGCGCTGCGCCTGTTCAGCCAGTGCGGCGTCACGCGAACCACGCGGCAGTACCACGCGGTCGGCAAAGTGTTCGAAGGCCACGCGATAGCCATCGCCTTCGTGCAGGCAGGACATCGTGTAGACCGGGCACGCCAGCGCGGACGCCAGCACATAGGCACCGATCGGGAACGGCGCACGGTGGCCGAGGAAATCGGCCATCACGCTGCGCCCGCCCTGCACCGGCACGCGGTCTCCGACGATGGCAACGAAGCCGCCGGAGGCGACTTTCTCGGCCAGCATCACCGCCGTGGCCGGGCCCATTTCGGTCACCTGCACCAGTTCCACCGCGGCCAGCGGATCCAGCCGCTGCAACAGGCGGTTGAAGCGCTGCGCGTGCGCGGTGTGCACCAGCACGGTGATGCGGAACCCGGGCACCTGCTCGGCCAGCACCTGGCACAGTTCCAGGCAGCCGATGTGGGCGGTCAGGATCAGGCCGCCTTCGCGGCGCGCGATCTTGCCCAGCACCAGGTCGCGCTGCAGGTGGATGCGCTCGGGCGGGTAACGGCCGCCGAGGCCGAGGATCTTGTCCAGCATCGTGTCGGCGAAGCTGAAGAAATGGCGCAGGCTGTCACCCCAGCCCGGCGCATGGCCGAGCGCGCCGGTATGCGCCTGCAGCCGCTGCAGGTACTGCAGCGAGGCGCGGCGGCCGACCCGGTTGCCCAGCCAGTGGCAGACCACCACCGGCCACACGCACAGGCGGAACGGCCAACGCCCGAACCAGCGGTGCACCCAGCACAGGAACAGCACGCCGGCCACCGAGGTGGATTCGCCGATGTCGGCCCAGTGCGGTGCGTCGTGCGCGCGGCTCATCTCAACCCTGCCCCTGCAGGCGGCGCCACAGCAGGCGCGGCGCGCGCGGCAGCATGCCGAAGAACAGGCGGGTGTGCATGCGGCTGATGCGCACGTTGTCGCGCCACACGTCGAAGTGCGAAACGCCGTCGGCCGGATAGGTCACGCGGGTGGCCAGGTGCTCCACCGGCAGCTGCCGCCAGTACAGCCGCACCATCACTTCGGTATCGAAATCCATGCGCCGGCCGATGGTTTCCTCACCGATCAGGCGCAGCACCGGCGGCAGCGGGTAGACCCGGAAGCCGCACATGGTGTCGCGCAGGTGCAGCGACAGCGTGTTGATCCAGACCCAGACATGGGTGGCATAGCGGCCATACAGGCGGGCCTTGGGCACGCTGGCATCGTAGGCAGGAATGCCGCAGATCACCGCGTCCGGCCGCGCCCGTGCGGCGGCGATGAAACGCGGCAGGTCGCCCGTATCGTGCTGGCCGTCGGCATCGATCTGCAGCACGTGGCTGTGGCCGCGGCGCGCGGCTTCGGCGAAGCCGGCCAGCATCGCCCCACCCTTGCCCTGGTTCACGTCCAGCCGCAGCAGGTCGACCCCATCGCGTTGCGCCAGCACCTGCAGCACCTCGGCGCACGATGCACGCGAGCCATCGTCGACCAGCAGGCATGGCAGGCCGGCGGCCTGCACGCCGTCCACCACGGCGCCGATGGCATGCTCATGGTCGTACACGGGAATGACCACCAGCGGCGCGAAGGCGCCACCGGCCACCACGGCGTCAGCGCGCATCGGTCAGGACCACCTTGCCGCTGGCGTGCGTGCCATGCAGGGAGGTGTAGCGGAACGTCAGCACGCCGCGTTCGGCATCCCAGTCCAGCTGCAGGGTCAGTTCGTCGCCGGGGCGGGCCACGTGCTGGAACTTCACCGCCTCCATCCGCACGAAACCGCGCGGCAGCGCGAAGGCCTGGCGGGCGAAGCGCATCGCCCAGTCCAGCTGGGCCACGCCAGGCAGGATCGCCGCCTGCGGGAAGTGTCCCTGGAACGCGCGCAGCGAGGCATCCAGGGTGACACGCAGGGTCGCGGCCGTTGCGCCGCGATGGTCCCACTGCGGCACCGGCATCAGCGGTTGGAACAACGCCGCCAGCGCGGCCTGGGTGACCTTGCCCTGCGCGTTGATGGGCAGCGCTTCGACCAGCCGCCAGCGACGCGGGCGGGTGACCGCATCGTGGCCCTGCGCCAGGCGCGCACCGAGGCGCAGGCCGAAGGCGCGGCGCGCGGCATCGCCGGCGGTCACCTGCGCCGGATCGGCCGGCACCACCACCGCCGCCAGCTGTTCGCGCTGGCCGGACAGCACCAGCACGCGCACGTCCTCCACGTCCGGGTCATCGCGCAGCGCGCGTTCCAGCGCGTCCAGCGAGACCCGGCGTTCTTCGATCTTGACGATGCGGTCGGCGCGGCCGAGCAGGCGGAAGCGGCCATCGGCCAGTGCCTCCACGCGGTCCTGGGTGCGCCACCAGTCACTGCTGTCCAGGTGCGCCGAGGCCACCGCGAGGCAGCCGTCATCGATGCGCCACTGCACGCCCGGCAGCGGCTGCCACGGTGGCATGTCGGTCTCCCAGCGGCGCCAGGCGATGCCGCCGGTCTCGCTGCTGCCGTACACCTCGGTGGGGGCCACGCCCAGCCACTGCCGCACCTGCCGCGCGGCCTCTTCCGGCAGCGGGCCGCCGGAGGAGAACACCGCATGCAGGCGGCCGTGCAGGCTGGCCCAGTCGAGCTGTTCGGGCAGGCGCTTCAGGTGTGCCGGGGTCGCGACCAGCACGCTGTCGGCGCCGGCCAGGGTGCCGACCAGGTCTTCATGGAAGAAGCGCCGCGGCTGGATCTGGCGGCCCGCGGCCAGCGGCCACAGCACGCGGAACAGCAGGCCGTAGATGTGCTGGTGCGAGACCGTGCCGTGCACCTGCACGCCGTCGAGCCGGGCGCCGAAGGCGGCCTGCAGCGCATCGACTTCGCGCGCCAGCTGGTCCATGCGCTTGTTGATCGCGCTGGGCTGGCCGGTGCTGCCGGAGGTGAACACGCACAGTTCGCAGGCGCGCTCGTCCAGCACCTGCAGCACACCCTCGGCCGCCACGGCCGGCGTCAACGGGCGGTAGTCGGCCGGGACATCGCCGGCGAAGCCACTGACCTGCGGCTGCAGCGCCTGCAGCGTGGCCGGCAGGTTGTCGGCGGCGAGGAACACGCGTTTGCCGGCGTGCCAGGCACCGAACAGGGCCGCGGCAAAGGCAATCGCATCGTCGAAATACAGCGCCCAGTCGCGGCCTTCGGCGGCGGCGAACGCATCACGCCAGGCCAGCGCGCGCAGGCGGAAGGCGCTGTGGTCCAGGGCGACGCCTTCGCAGAGGCCGATGTCACGGCCGGGCTGCGCGTCGACCAGCAACCGGTCCAGGGCGATCCAGTCAGCCATTGGCATGGGCCGCCTTGACCCGACGCCGCACCAGCCATTCGCCTGCGAACAACACTCCCATCATCACGTACGCCAACAATCCGTTGTAGAGCATCCAGACCCGGTCCGACGCGTACAGCGCGGTGAACAGGGCCAGGCCACCGTTGAGAACAAAAAAGCCGCACCACACTTGGGTGACGCGACGGGTATAGGCTACCGCGAAGTCCGGCAGGTCCGGCTCCTGCAGGCGCGCCAGGCGCTCCACCAGCGGCGGGCCGAAACGCAGGCTGGTGGCGAACACCGCCAGCATCACCACGTTCACCAGCGCCGGGTACAGCTTCAGTGGCAGGGCCTGGTTGAGCACGGTGGCCAGCCCGGCCAGCAGGCCGGCACCGGCCGCGGCGGCCCACCACAGCGGTTGCCGGGTGCTCAGCGCACGCAGCAGGGCCAGGCCGAACAGCAGCAGCGACAGCCAGCGTGGCTCGAAGCGGCCCATGGCCGCGTAGACCAGCACCGGATAGGCGAGCGAAAGCGCTGCCACCACGACCATGCGTGCACGTGCCATGGTCGGGATTCCCTGGCTGCGGTCAGGCGGCTGCCTGGCCAGGCAGCAGGCCATGCACGACATCGACGATGTCCTGCACGGTGCGCACGGCCTTGAAGGCTTCCGGCTGCAGGTTGCGGCCCAGCAGCGGCTTGAGCTGCACGATCAGGTCGACGGCATCGATGCTGTCGATGTCCAGATCGTCATACAGGCGCGACTCCGGGCTGATCCGGGCAGGTTCGATCTCGAAGCTGTCGGTCAGGATGCGGACGATGCGCTCGAAGAGTTCATTCTTGGTCATGGCAGTTCCTGGCGCCTTACGACTGGCGGGCGGCGACGAACTCGCCGAGCGCGCGCACGCTGGAGAAATGGCGACGGGTTTCTTCCGAGTCGGCCGAGAGGCTGACACCGTACTTCTTCTGCAGGGCCAGGCCCAGTTCCAGGGCGTCGATCGAATCGAGGCCAAGGCCTTCCACGAACAGCGGCGCGGTCGGATCGATGTCCTCCGGCGTGATGTCCTCCAGCGAAAGCGAGGAAATGATCAATTCCTTGATCTCGTGCTCAAGTGCTTGCACGGGTCGGATCTCCAGACAGGTCGAAATAACGAGTGAGGTGGTCGGTGACGCGACGGGCCGCCAAGGCATCCCCCCTTGACGCGTCATCTTCGTCCAGAAAGGGCGCGATGGCGATATCTTCGCCGATCTGCAGCTGAACGTGAAAACGACGTGAGGGCACACGATACCACTTCTGGCCCTTGGTCAGCGTCGCCGGCGTGCAGCTGATACGCACCGGTGTGATGTCCAGCCGCCCACGCACGGCGATGTTGGCGGCACCGCGCTGCAGCCGCAGCGGCTGCCCCGGCACGGTGCGCGTTCCTTCCGGGAAAATGACCAGGGTGCCGCCGGCATGCACGGCCGCCACGCAGTCATCGACCAGGCCGGCGCCATCGTCATTGGCGATGTAGCCGGCGGCGCGGACCGGGCCACGCATGAACGGGTTGCAGGCCACCGCGCGCTTGACCACGCAGTCGGCGTTGGGCAGCAGCGCGATCAGGCAGACCACATCGATCAGGGTCGGGTGGTTGGCCAGCACCAGCAGGCCATCGCGCTGCAGGCGCTCGCGGCCCTCGACCTGCAGGGTCATCAAGCCCAGCCGGCACATCAGCCACACATGGCTGGCAAACGCCGCCTGCACCAGCCGCCGCGCCCGCCGCTGGCGCGCGACCGGGTCGCGCATCAACAGCAGCACCGGCATCACGAACACGCCCAGCAGCAGCCCGCCCACGCCGAATGCGGCGAAGCTCAGGCCGGTACCGAAGACCCGCCAGGCGTGGTCAAGACGGCGCAGGGCTTCAGCCATGGCGGCTCCAGCACCAGCGCTGGCCCTCGGTCACGTGTTCCAGCGTGGGGGCCGATGACAGCAGGAAGCGGTGCAGATCCAGCGCATGCGGCAGCAGGCCCGGTGCGGTGCTGCCCGTATCGGCGGCGGGTTCCCAGGCCAGGCGCAGGCCGGTGCCGGCGGTGCCAGACGGCGCCAGGCGCCAGCACCAGGCGAAGAACGGGTCGGGTTCGTCGGCGAATTCGCTGAAAATGTCCGGCAAAGGTGACTCATACATCACCACCCGCACTTCCTTGGCGCCATCGGCCAGAAGGCCGGCGGCCTCCAGGCAGGCGGCTTCCACGGTCGCCTGCCGAGCGGCCAGCGCCAGGTAGTTGCCACGATGGCCGCGGGCGATCGAATAGAGGGCGGCGATGGCGTTGTGCACCGACAGGCCAAAACCGGTGGGCGAGAGCGGCTCGGCGGCGATCAACGAGCCGAGCAGCTCCATCGAACGGGCCACGTCCCCGTGGCGGCTGGCGAACACCAGCGGCACGTCGCTGTCGGCGCCCTGCGCGTCTTCACACCAGCACGCGGCCTGGATGGCCATGCGGCCGAGGCGCTCGATGCGGCGGCGCTGCATGGCCGGCACTTCGGCCAACGACGGCGTGCCCTCGCCCTGCGGCAGGAACGGCGCGTCGGCCCAGCCCATCCATTGGTTACGTTCTGTCAGTCCAGGCGCCCAGGCGGCCCAGTCGACAACGGAAAATTCGATCATTACCGGTGATGTTTGGATGGGCGGAAGACAGGCACGGGCCAACAGCATGGCGACGCGCGGCGGCCCCCCATTCCTGCAGCCGTGCGTCCGTCCAGGACGTCGCCGGCAGCCCCCCTGGCGGCCGGAAAGGTGCGAACGCTAGCACGTCCCGCGCAGGGAATACATGTTTCACAAACCGAAACGGGGAGCGGTCACCGGCCGCTCCCCGTTCACCTGCTTCAGTGGTAGCCGGCGTCGGCGCGCACCTTGCCGCGGAACACCCGGTACGACCAGGCGGTGTAGCCAAGGATGACCGGCAGCAGCACCACCAGGCCCACCAGGGTGAAGCCCAGCGACGAGGCCGGTGCCGCGGCCTGCCACAGCGTCATCGACGGCGGCAGCAGGTAGGGCCACATGCCCAGCACCAGGCCAGCGAAGCCGAGCACGAACAGGGCCAGGCTGAGCAGGAACGGCGGCAGGTCGCGACGCGGATGGGTGGCGCTGCGCCACAGCGCGGCGGCCACCGCCAAGGTCAATAGCGGCACCGGCGACAGCCACCAGAAGTTGCCGTCACTGAACCAGCGATCCATCAGCCGCGAATCGAGGAACGGCAGCCAGCTGCTGACCAGGCCCATCGCCGCGATCACCGCCGCCACCAGCGGCCGGGTCATCTGCCGCGCCAGCGCCTGCACGCGGCCCTCGGTCTTCAGGATCAGCCAAGTGCTGCCCAGCAGCGCGTAGCCGGCCACCAGCGCCGCACCGGTCAGCATCGCGAACGGGCTGAACCAGGTGAACGCGCCGCCGCTGAAGCGGCCATCGACCAGCGGGATGCCCTGCACCAGCGTGCCCAGGATGACACCCTGGGCGAAGGTCGCCAGCAGCGAGCCCAGGCCGAAGGCCACGCTCCACAGCCGGCGCGAGCGGTGCGCCTTGAAGCGGAATTCGAAGGCCACGCCACGGAACACCAGCGCCACCACCAGCAGCAGCACTGGCAGGTACAGCGCCGACAGCAGCACCGCATACGCCTTGGGGAACGCGGCCAGCAGGCCGGCACCGCCCAGCACCAGCCACGTCTCGTTGCCGTCCCAGATGGGCGCGGCGGTGTTCATCATCAGGTCCAGCTGTTCCTCGTCCTCGGCGAACGGGGCGAGGATGCCGATGCCGAGCACGAAGCCGTCCAGCACCACGTACATCAGCACGCCAAAGCCGATCACCGCGAACCACGCCACCGGCAGCCAGGTCATCAGGTCCATGTCAGCGCTCCTCCAGCGGTTCGTCGGCGGCCGACAACGGCCGCGCCGGGGTGTGGCTGCCATGGTCCAGCGACGGCCCTTCCACATAGGGCTGCGGACCGTGGCGCAGGATCTTCACCAGGTACCAGATGCCCCAGCCGAACACGAAGGCATAGCCGACCACGTACACCGCCAGCGACAGCGCGGTCATCCACGCACTCTGCGGGCCCACCGCATCGGCGGTGCGCAGCACGCCGTAGACCACCCACGGCTGGCGCCCCATCTCGGTGACGAACCAGCCGGATACCAGCGCGATGAAGCCGCTGGGCAGCATCCAGTTCCAGCCGCGCAGCAGCCAGGGTGACTGCAGCAGCTTCTTCCGCCACAGCTGCACCGCCGAGACCCAGGCCAGCAGCAGCATCAGCGTGCCCAGCCCGACCATGATGCGGAAGGCGAAGAACACCGGCGTCACCGGCGGCCGTTCGCTGGCTGGCACGGACGTGAGCGGATCGAAGGTGCCGTCCAGCGAGTGGGTCAGGATCACGCTGCCCAGCTTGGGGATGGCCACTTCGAAATCGTTGCGCTCTTCCTTTTCGTTCGGCAGGGCGAACACCACCAGCGGCACGCCCTCGCCGGCCTTGCTTTCATGCCAGTGCGCTTCCACCGCCGCGATCTTCATCGGCTGGTGCTTCAGCGTGTTCAGTCCGTGCATGTCGCCGACGAAGATCTGCACCGGCACGGTCAGCGCGGCAAACGCCACCGCCGCGACCAGCATGCGCCGGCCCGCTTCGACGTGCGTGCCCTTGCGCAGGTACCACGCGCCCACGCCACCGATCACGAAACAGGTGGTGATGAACGAACCCAGCGCCATGTGCGCCAGGCGGTACGGGAAGGATGGGTTGAACACCACCTGCCACCAGTCCACCGGGTGCACGATGCCGTTGATCATTTCGTAGCCGGCCGGCGTGTGCAGCCAGCTGTTGGACGACAGGATCCAGAAGGTGGAAAACAGCGTGCCCAGCGCCACCATGCAGGTGGACAGGAAATGCAGGCGCGGCGATACCCGGCCCCAGCCGAACATCATCACGCCGAGGAAGCTGGCTTCGAGGAAGAACGCGGTCAGCACTTCATAGGTCAGCAGCGGGCCGATGACCGTGCCGGCCACCTCGCTCAGCCGCGGCCAGTTGGTGCCGAACTGGAAGGCCATGACGATGCCGCTGACCACGCCCATGCCGAAGGACACGGCGAAGATCTTCTGCCAGAAGAAATACAGGTCGCGCCACACGGGCAGTTTCGTGCGCAGCCAGCGCCACTCGATGAAGGCCAGCCAGCTGGCCGTGCCGATGGTGAAGGCGGGGAACAGCACGTGGAAACTGATGACGAATCCGAACTGGATCCGAGACAACAACAACGCGTCCAAGGGACGCCTCCTGCCGGGTACGGGTGGGATACCGGACCACTTTAGGAGGATTTGGTTAAGCCGGGATGCGACCGGGTGACGCGCTGCTTCACTATGTCGCAGGGCGGAAGCCGCCGGGCATGGACCGGCGCTACCCTGGAATCGGCCGCGGTAGCGCCGGGCCATGCCCGGCGGGGGGCTGTCAGTGCCAGAAATACCAGGCCGCCGCAGCCAGCAGCGCGCCGAACAACAGCACCTGCACCACCAGATACAGCGCGCCACTGTCGCGCGTTTCCGCCTGCAGCCGCCGCTGCAGCGCCTCGCTCACATCCGGCACCGGCGCCTGCCGTTCCTGCTCGCGCAGCGCCTGCGACAGCGCGCGCGCATCGGCATCGCGGGGGTCGTTGGCTTCGCTCACAGCAGCTCTCCGGCGGTGGCGCGTCGCGTCAGCTCCTGTTTCAGGGTCTGCCGCGCGCGGAACAGGTGGCTCTTGATGGTACCGCGCGCCAGCCCGGTCACCTGTTCGATCTCGACCAGATCGAAATCCTCCAGGTAGTGCAGGCCCACGATCAGGCGCTGCGGCGGGGTCAGCCGTTCCAGCGCCGCGCCGAGCTGGCGTCCAGCCTGCAGCGCCTCGCTCAGCTCGGCCGGGCCGGGCCCCTCGTCGCCGATGCCCAGTTCCTCGGGCACCTCCACCGCCACCATCCACTGCATTTCCAGCCGGCGGCGGCGCAGGTGCTGCAGCGCGGTGGTGTAGGCCACCCGCGATACCCAGGTGCGCAGCGAGGATTCGAAACGGAACCGGTGCAGCTGGCGGAACACCGCCAGGAAGGTCTCCTGCAGCAGGTCGGCGACCTGGTCACGGTCGCCGACCATGCGCCCGATCACGTGCGCACAGGTGCGTTGATGGGCCTGCACCAGCTGCGCGAACGCCGTCTGCGAGCCATCGATGATGGCAACCACCAGCGCGCGGTCGTCCTCCCACCCAGCCGGTGCCTCCACGGGGGCGTCGCGACGACGCCCGCGCAGTGCGGCCAAGGCACCGCCCAGCAGGCTCATGCGCAATGCACTCCGGGCGCCCGTGGCATGCGCCGGTCAGCCCTTGCGGACGGCGGGACGGGTGAAGTGCCACGCCAGCAGCTGGCCGAGGCCGGCACTGCCGGCCAGCGCGGCGGCGGCTCCGAAGGTCAGCTCGCGGGCGCCGATGGCTTCCAGCAGGGCCATGGCCAGGGCCAGGCAGACCAGGCTGATGCCCCAGCGCAGCGCGCCCTGGCGGCGGCGCTCTTCTTCCAGCCCGGCCAGCGAGCGGATCACCTCCTCCGGCACGTGCGGGGCGACCAACTTGCTGCGTGCACGCGCATCGGCGACGGCATGGATCGCGTAGGCGATGCAGATGAAGAGGGTGATCGGGATGAGTTCCTGCATGGTCGTGCTCCTGTCCGGTGAATGATGCGGGTTCAGGAGATTGGATGCTTGAGGCCGGTCACCGGTTGCAGTGCAGATTTCAGGCGTCGTCGTCGGTCCCGGGGTCGGCCGGCGGATCGGGAAAGTAGGTTTCCACATGGAAGCCCAGCCGCAGGTCGGCCATCAGCTTTACCAGCGCGTCGTCCAGCACGAACCCGGCCCAGGCCTGCTTGCCGAACACGGCGATGCGCAGGCCGATTTCGGCGCCTTCCTGGTTCAATGCCTGGATCACCCCCAGCCGCGCCTGCAGGATTTCGACCACCTGGGGCCAGGCGTCCATCAGCCAGCCGTCCTTGCCAGCGGCCAGTTCAAAGCTCACCCGGGTGAAGCCATGTACCCGGATCAAGTGACCATCACCGTCAAGCAGGTCGGTGCCCACATCCCGGAAGAACCCGCGTTCCAACCCCAGCCGGGCCGCAATGTCGGCGCTGGAGCACACGGGGTGCTGCACCACCAGGGAAATGCGGTAGTCGTAAGGGTACACGTCGGTTCCGTCCGGATCAGGCGCCCATCATGCGCCACGCGAGGCCCTGCAGCGCCTTTGCCCAAGCGGTCTGCATGACCTGTGGCCCCCTCCCCCGGCCCGGGCGGCTGCTACCCTTGCCCGGTTTCCTCATCTGGTGCCGTGAGCCCATGTCCCGAGTGCTGCCCCTGTCCCTCCTGCTGTCGGCCGTGCTGGCCGCACCGGCCGCGCATGCTGCGCCGACGCCGATCACCATCGAACAGGCCATGGCCGACCCGGACTGGATCGGTCCGCCGGTCGAGAAGGCCTGGTGGTCCTGGAACAGCCAGCAGGTCGAGTACCAGCTCAAGCGCAGCGGCAGCCCGGTGCGCGACACCTTCCGCCAGCCGCTGGCCGGTGGCGCCGCCGCGCAGGTGGCCGATGACCAGCGCGGCACCCTGGACGTGGCCGAGCCGGTCTACGACCGCAGCCGCAGCCGCAGCGCCTTCGTCCGCAACGGCGATGTGTTCGTGCGCGACCTGCGCAGCGGCGCGCTGACCCAGCTGACCCGCAGCAACGAGCGCGCCGCCGGCGTGAACTTCGCCGCCGACAACGGCGTGATCTGGCGCGTGGGCCAGAACTGGTTCCACTGGACCGCCGCCAGCGGCGTGCAGCAGGTGGCCAGCCTGAAGGCCGACAAGGACCCGGCCAGCAAGCCCAAGGACGACCTGCTGCGCGACCAGCAGCTGCGTACCCTGGAAACCCTGCGCCGCGACCGCGACCAGCGTGAGGCGCTGAAGGACCAGGACCAGCGCTGGCGCCAGGCTGACCCGACCCGCGCGGCGGCCCCGATCTACCTGGGCGCCGACGTGGAGATCGCCGACAGCCTGCTGTCGCCGGACCTGGGCCACCTGATCGTGGTGACCAAGCCGAAGGACTTCGACGACGGCCGCACCAGCAAGATGCCGCTGTACGTGACCGAATCCGGCTATGAGGAAAGCGAGGACACCCGCACCCGCGTCGGCCGCAACGGCTTCGAGCCGCACACCCTGTGGTACGTGGACGTGCGCACCGGCAAGGCCGAGAAGCTCTCGCTGTCGGGCCTGCCGGGTATCGGCACCGACCCGCTGGCCGAGCTGCGCCGCAAGGCCGGCAAGGACCCGCTGAAGGGCGACCGCAGCGTGCAGGTGATGAGCGACTTCATGGGCGGCGGCATGCGCTGGAGCGCCGATGGTCAGCTGGCCGCGGTGATGCTGCGCGCCAACGACAACAAGGACCGCTGGATCGTCAGCATCGGCAGCGACGGCCGCGTGCAGACCCGCCACCGCCTGACCGACAACGCCTGGATCAACTGGGGCTTCAACGATTTCGGCTGGATGGCCGATGGCCGCACCCTGTGGCTGCTTTCCGAAGAGTCCGGCTTCTCGCACCTGTACACCCAGGCCGGTTCGGCCAAGCCGCAGACGCTGACCAGCGGCAAGTGGGAAACCTCCGCGCCGGTGCTGTCGGCCGACGGCAAGGGCTTCTACTTCCTGTGCAACCAGCAGGCGCCGCACGACTATGAAGTCTGCGCGGTCGACACCGGCAACCGCCAGGTACGCGAGCTGACCAGCCTCAATGGCGTGGAAGACTTCTCGCTGTCGCCCGATGGCCAGCAGCTGCTGGTGCGCTACTCGGCCGCCTACCTGCCGACCCAGCTGGCCGTGGTGCCGAGCGCCGGTGGCCAGGCGCGCGTGCTGACCGACACCCGCACCGCCGAGTACAAGGCGCGCGAGTGGATCCAGCCGAAGCTGGTGGCGGTGCCGTCCAAGCACGGTGCCGGCGTGGTCTGGGCCAAGTACTACGAGCCCGAGCACAAGGAGCCGGGCAGGAAGTACCCGATCGTGATGTTCGTGCACGGTGCCGGCTACCTGCAGAACGTGCACCAGCGCTACCCGGCCTACTTCCGCGAGCAGATGTTCCACAACCTGCTGGTGGAAAAGGGCTACATCGTGCTGGACATGGATTACCGCGGCAGCGAGGGCTACGGCCGCGACTGGCGTACGGCGATCTACCGCAACATGGGCCACCCGGAACTGGAAGACTACAAGGACGGCCTGGACTGGCTGGTCGACACCCAGCAGGGTGACCGCGACCACGCCGGCATCTACGGCGGTTCCTACGGCGGCTTCATGACCTTCATGGCGCTGTTCCGTTCGCCGGGCACGTTCAAGGCCGGTGCCGCGCTGCGCCCGGTGCTGGATTGGCAGAACTACAACCACGCCTACACCAGCAACATCCTCAACACCCCGGACATCGACCCGGAGGCGTACCGCACGTCCTCGCCCATCGAGTACGCGCAGAACCTGCAGGACAACCTGCTGATCGCCCACGGCATGATGGATGACAACGTGTTCTTCCAGGACTCGGTGCACCTGACCCAGCGCCTGATCGAGCTGCACAAGGACAACTGGTCGATCGCCCCGTACCCGCTGGAACGCCACGGCTACATCCGTGCCGACTCCTGGCTGGACCAGTACAAGCGCATCCTCAAGCTGTTCGAGACCACGCTGAAGTGAGCAACGCCGCGGCCACGATCCAGATCGTGGCCGCGGTCATCCTGGATGACCGCGGCCGGGCGCTGGTGGTGCGCAAGCACGGCGCCGACCGCTTCATCCAGCCCGGCGGCAAGCCCGAGGCGGGCGAAGCGCCGTTGCAGGCGCTGGCCCGCGAGCTGGACGAGGAGCTGGGCGTGCAGCTCGATGCCGCCAGCGCGGTTGCCCTGGGCCGTTTCGAGGACTGGGCGGTGAACGAACCCGGCCACCGCGTGCAGGCGCAGGCCTGGTGGGTGCAGGTCGCGGGCATACCGACCGCACGCGCCGAGATCGCCGAGCTGGCCTGGGTGCCGCTGCGGCCGCCGCACGGCCTGCGCTTGGCACCCCTGAGCGAACACCATATCCTGCCGGCAGTAGCGCGCTTCTGCACGCTCTGAGACCCGCAGCCAAGGACATCGGATGTCATCGTCTCCCCCCACATTGCCCGCGGCCCGTGCGTTCGCACGCAACGATTTCGTCCGTCCGCTGGCGATCGCTTCCCTGCTGGTCTGCGCACTGGTGCTTGTCTGGTGCCTGCTGCAGACCTTGGCGCTGTGGGCGCTGAGCGGCAGCGGACCATGGCAGGTTATGGTCGCCGCCGCAGAAGAGAAATCGCTCCCGTCCAGCGTACTGTGGCTCCTGCGGGAGCCGGTTGCAGCCAGCCTGTGGCTGTCGGCTGGCTGCGTGCCTTCCACGCTGGCCAGTTGGGGCCTGTACCGGCAGCGGCGCTGGGGCTTGTGGAGCTACGTCTGGCTGCTGGTGCTGTCCGGGCTGGCCAATCTGGTCCTGGCCGGGTGGCTGGACGCCGTCGTAGCGGAGATGATCGCCCACGTGGACGATGCTGCTACCCGCAGCGAGATGCAGGTGCAGCGCCTTCTGATGTCAGCCACCACGTTCGGTGGTTCGATAGTGATCCTTGGCCTGCAGGGTTGGCTGGCCTGGCGCCTGCTGCGGCCGGACATCCGCGCGCGCTTCCGCTGATCTGCGCGGCCGCCGTGCTGCGGAACAGCACGGGCCCTGCGGTAAAGTACGCGCCATGAACGATTTCGAGCGCGTCCGCGCCTACCTCACCGACCTGCAGGACCGTATCTGTGCGGCCATTGAAGCCGCCGACGGCCAGGCCCGCTTCCAGGAAGACCTGTGGCAGCGGGCCGAGGGCGGTGGCGGGCGTACCCGCGTGCTGCGCGACGGTGCGGTGTTCGAGCAGGCCGGCATCGGCTTCTCCGATGTGTCCGGCAGCCGCCTGCCGCCGTCGGCCTCGGCCAACCGGCCGGAGCTGGCCGGCGCCTCCTGGCGCGCCACTGGCGTGTCGCTGGTGTTCCACCCGCTCAACCCCTACGTGCCGACCACCCACGCCAACGTGCGCTTCTTCCAGGCGCAGCGCGATGGCGAAGTGGTGGCCAGCTGGTTCGGCGGTGGCTTCGACCTGACCCCGTTCTATCCCTTCGATGAGGACGTGCAGCACTGGCACCAGGTGGCCCATGACCTGTGCGCGCCGTTCGGCGAGGAGCGCTACGCCGCGCACAAGCGCTGGTGCGACGAGTACTTCTTCCTGCGCCACCGCAATGAAACGCGCGGCGTCGGCGGCCTGTTCTTCGATGACCTGCACGGCGATTTCGAGCGCGACTTCGAGTACCTGCGCGCGGTCGGCGACGGCTTCCTCGAGGCCTACCTGCCGATCGTGCAGCAGCGCAAGGACACGGTGCATGGCGAACGCGAGCGCGAGTTCCAGCTGTACCGTCGCGGCCGCTACGTGGAGTTCAACCTGGTCTACGACCGCGGCACGCTGTTCGGCCTGCAGAGTGGCGGCCGCAGCGAGAGCATCCTGATGAGCCTGCCGCCGCGGGTGCGCTGGGAATATGGGTTCAGCCCCGAAGCCGGCAGCGCCGAGGCGCGCCTGGCCGATTACCTGGTGCCGCGCGACTGGGTGTGAGCCTGTAGCGCCATGCGAAAGGCAGCCGAGCGTGGGCTCGGCTCTACACGGATCTCTGCAGTGTAGAGCCGAGCCCACGCTCGGCTGCTTTCGGCGTTACGCGGATTTCTGCCGCGGAATGATCGTGATGTGGCCGGTGGTTTCCAGCAGCGCCAGTTCGACATCCTCTACCCGCAGGCAACCCTGCTGGCGCAGCGCGGCGTCGAAGTCCGCGGTGCTGACCAGCTCACGACGCAGCACCGCCGCCAGCAGGCGCCCGTCGCGGGCGATCACCACCGGCTCGCCTTCAATCATGCGTTCCATGCGCCGGCTGCGCGTGGTCAGCCAGCCCACGCCGTAGTTCAGCAGGATCAGCGTGGCGGCCAGCAGCAGGCCGCCGCCCAGCGACGTGTCGGTGCCCAGCAATGCGTTCTGCACCGCGTTGCCCAGCAGCACGATCAGCAGCACATCGAACGGGGTGATCTGCCCCAGCGCGCGCTTGCCGCCCAGCCGGACCATGCCCAGCACGACGACATAGACCACCACCGCGCGCAGGACGAATTCCCACCACGGCATCGCCAGTGCGAACAGATCGGGCATTGTGGTTTCCCCTGCGAAGCGATGCCCCAGCGTGGCGCAGCGAGGCACAAATAAAAAGCCCCGCTGACCAGGGGGAGGTCAACGGGGCCGGGGAACGGGCGCTTGGGGAGGAGCCCCCGTTCCGAGATCTGCTCCAGGGGATGGGAGAGATCCACAACAGGCGTTGCGCCTGTCGAGAGTTATAGAAACACCCCGAACACTAACGGTTCGTGAAGGGACCCAATTTATTGTGGGCCCCCGCCGGAAACATTCATCTTCGAGTCAGAAAAACCGGACAAATGAACGATTCATGGCGTTATTAGCCTGAATGCGAATCAGTGCGCCTCGTCCCAGTTAACCCCAACGCCGGTATCGACCTCCAGCGGAACCCGCAATTTGGCCGCTTGCGACATGCGCTCGATCACGTTTTTACGCAGTTCCTCGGTGAAACCGGCCTCGCTTTCGAACACCAGTTCATCGTGTACCTGCAGGATCATCCGCGCCGGGGCGCCGCTGTCGTGCAGCCACTGGTCCACCGAGACCATCGCCCGCTTGATGATGTCCGCCGCGGTGCCCTGCATCGGCGCATTGATCGCCGCGCGCTCGGCACCGGCACGCAGGCCCTGGTTGCGCGCGTGGATGTCATTCAGATACAGGCGGCGGCCGAACAGGGTTTCCACGTAGCCCTGGTCACGCGCCTGCTGGCGCATCCGCTCCATGAAGTCGCGCACGCCAGGATAACGGCTGAAATACAGCGCGACATAATCCTGCGCCTGGCCACGGTCGATGCCCAGGTTGCGGGCCAGGCCGAAGGCGCTCATGCCGTACATCAGGCCGAAGTTGATGGCCTTGGCGGCGCGGCGCTCGTTGGGCGTCACCTCTTCCAGCGTGCGCCCGAACACCTCGGCGGCGGTGGCACGGTGGACGTCGGCGCCCTGCTCGAAGGCGCGCACCAGGCCCGGGTCCTCGGACAGGTGGGCCATGATCCGCAGCTCGATCTGCGAATAGTCGGCCGCCAGAAGCTGGAAGCCTTCCGGCGCCACGAAGGCACGGCGGATGCGGCGGCCATCCTCGGTACGGATCGGGATGTTCTGCAGGTTCGGGTCGGACGAGGACAGGCGGCCGGTGGCCGCACCGGACTGGTGGTAGCTGGTGTGCACCCGGCCGGTGTCCGGGTTGACCATCTCCGGCAGCTTGTCGGTGTAGGTGCTGCGCAGCTTGGCCAGGCCGCGGTAATCGAGGATCACCCGCGGCAGCTCGTGCTGGTCGGCAATCGCCTCCAGCGCCTCTTCATTCGTGCTGGGCTGGCCCTTCGGGGTCTTCACCACCGCCGGCAGCTTCAGCTCGTCGAACAGCACCGCCTGCAGCTGCTTGGGCGAATCCAGGTTGAAGCTGCGCCCGGCCAGCTCGGTGGCCTTCTGCTGCGCGGCCAGCATGCGCGAGGACAGATCGTGGCTCTGCCGGCGCAGCTCATCGGTGTCGATGCGCACGCCGTTGGCTTCGATGCGGGTCAGCACCGGCACCAGCGGCATCTCGATGTCGCGGTACACGCTGTCCAGCGCCGGCTCGGCCAGCAGCTGCGGCTGCAGCGCGTGGTGCAGGCGCAGGGTGATGTCGGCGTCCTCGGCCGCATAGCGGCTGGCTTCGTCGATGCCCACCTGCGAGAACGGGATCTGCTTGGCGCCCTTGCCGGCCACGTCCTCGAACTTGATGGTGTTGTAGCCCAGGTAACGCAGGGCCAGCGAATCCATGTCGTGGCGGGTGGCAGTGGAATTGAGCACGAAGCTCTCGAGCATGGTGTCGTCGTGGTAGCCCTGCACGTCCACGCCATGGCGGCGCAGCACATGCAGGTCGTACTTGCCGTGCTGGCCCAGTTTCTTCTTCGACGGGTCCTGCAGCACCGGGCGCAGCGCGTCCAGCACCTGCTGCAGCGGCAGCTGCGCCGGCGCACCGGGGTAATCGTGGCCGACCGGGATATAGGCCGCCTTGCCCGGCTCCACCGCCAGGCTGACGCCGACCAGGCGTGCACGCATCGCGTCCAGCGCATCGGTCTCGGTATCGAAGCTGATCAGGTCGGCCTGCTGCACACGCTCGACCCAGGCCTGCAGCTGTTCGCTGGTCAGCACGGTTTCGTATTCACCAGGCGCGGACAGCGCCGGGTCGAGTTCAGCCGATGGCGCTGCCTCGGCACTGCCACGGGCAAAACCGGCGGCGGTGCCACGCAGGCTCGGGGTGGCTTCGCTGGCGCCTGCCGGCGCCGGCAGCGGGCCGCCCAGCTCCTTCAGCGCCTGGGTGAAGCCGTAGCGGGCGTACAGCTCGGTCAGCACCGGCACGTCCTGCTCGCGCAGGGCCAGGGTTGTCGGCGATGCATCCAGCTCGACGTCGGTGCGGATGGTCACCAGCTCGCGGTTCAGCGGCAGGCGCTCCAGCGCCGCGCGCAGGTTCTCGCCGATCTTGCCCTTCATGGTCGGGGCGGCGGCGATGACGCCGTCCAGGTGCTGGTATTCGGCCAGCCACTTGGCGGCGGTCTTCGGGCCGCACTTCTCCACGCCGGGCACGTTGTCCACGGTGTCGCCCATCAGCGCCAGCAGGTCGATGATCTGGTCGGCGCGCACGCCGAACTTGTCCATCACCGCGGCGTCGGAATCCATCCGGCTGCCGGTCATGGTGTTGACCAGCTCGATGCCCGGACGCACCAGCTGGGCAAAGTCCTTGTCACCGGTGGAAATGGTCACCTTCAGGTCCTGCGCCACGCCCTGCAGGGCCAGCGTGCCGATCACATCGTCGGCTTCCACGCCGGGGATGCGCAGAATGCTGATGCCCAGCGCTTCGACGATGCGGCACATCGGCTCGACCTGGCTGCGCAGGTCATCGGGCATCGGCGGGCGGTTGGCCTTGTACTGGTCGTACAGGTCGTCGCGGAAGGTCTTGCCCGGCGCGTCGACGACGAAGGCGACGTAGGCTGGTCGCTCCTTCAGCGTCGAGCGCAGCATGTTGACCACGCCGAACAGCGCGCCGGTGGGCTCGCCCTGTGCATTGGACAGGGGCGGCAGCGCGTGGAACGCGCGGTACAGGTAACTGGACCCGTCGATCAGGACTAATCTGCTCATGCGACGATTCTACGCGCCCCTGCCTGCACCGCGGCGACACGGCGGCGACGCATCCATGGGGCATAATCAGGCTCCGATCGATGCGAAGGCCCTGCCGATGAAGACCCTGATGCTGGCTTCCCTGCTGCTGCTTGCTGGCTGCGCCAGCATGGGTGGTGCAGGCGCTCCCCCGGTGGACGTGAAGGGCGCCGAAGTGTCCAGCCGCACCATGGACAACGGTGATGTCATCGAGGAATACCGCGTGTCCGGCCAGCTGCGCATGGTCAAGGTGACCCCGTCGCGCGGCGCACCGTTCTACATGTACGACAAGAACGGCGATGGCCGCATGGACAACGACAAGGACGGCGTCTCGCCGGTCTACTGGAAGCTCTACAGCTGGTGATGGGCGGGGGGTCAGAGCTCTTTCCTGCGGAAAGGGATCCGACCCCCGGCCGGCCCCCACAGGCCGGTGATAGGTTCGCGCCGGATCTTCCGGTTGATCCCATGACAGGCCCCGCAAGTGGGCCGGGATCGCGCTGCCATGAACCTCGAACCGGCAACCCCATCGCTGGTTGCATCCCTCGCCGCCGACCTGCGCCGCAGCAACGCGCGCGCGCGCATCAGCCGCAACGGCACGGCCGACCCGCGCCTGCTGCGCATCCTTGATTACATCGACGACCACCTGGGTGAGAGCGAACTGGGCGAGCAGATGATCTGCGAGGCCTTCGGGATGTCCCGCTCCACGGTCTACCGGCTGTTCCAGGCCCACGGCGGGGTGGCGCGTTATATCCGCGAGTGCCGGGCCTGGCTGGCGCACCGCCATCTGGCGCGTGATCCGGGCTGCCGTCTCACCTGGTTGCTGTATGAAGTCGGATTCGCGTCAGAGCGCCAGTTCCAGCGCGCGTTCCTGGCGCAGTTCGGCATGTCGCCGGCCGATTGGCGGCTCGCCTGCAGGCAGCGCGCACGGGGGTCGCTGCTGTCCTGAGCGGGCATGTTGCCGCCATCGGCGGGGCGGGAAGGTGGCGCCGGCACGCGTCCTGCGTGCCGGCGCCGGGTCCCCTCCCCGGGAACGCTTGAGCCCGCAGGTATCGATCAGCGGATGACCAGCACCGGCAGGGTGCTGCGCGCCAGCACTTCGGCGGTCTGGCTGCCCAGCAGCACGCGGGTCACGCCACGGCGGCCATGCGAGGTCATCACGATCAGATCGCTGTTGCGCTCGCCGGCCGTCTCGATGATGCCATCGGCGGCGTAGCGGTCCAGCACATGGATGGGATTGGCACGGATGCCCTGCTCGGCGGCCTTGGCCAGCGCCGGCTGCAGCACCTTCTGCGCGCCCTCCTCGCGGTCGGCCTTGTACTCCGGGCTGTTCATGTAGCCCACGCTCCAGCCCATGGCGTCATACATGCCCACCGCCCACGGCTCGGAGACCGTAACGATATCGACCTCGGCATTGAGATCCTTGGCCAGCTCCAGGCCCTTGGCCAGGCCCTTGTCGGACAGCTCGGAGCCGTCGGTGGCGATCAGGATGCGGGTGTACATGGTGGGCCTCCTTGGCGGGGTGCCAGTTGGGAACACCACCATTGCACACCTGATGTGCAGGCCGCGCCTTGAGCAGGATCAATCCGTGCCCCGGTAGCGCCGGGGCATGCCCGGCGGCGCGTTCAGGCCTTGACGGTCACCCGCCAGCCGCCCTCGTGCGGCTGCCAGTCGAACTCCACCGGCAGGAACTTTTCGGTCAGGCGCGCGTTGCTGGCCAGGTGGTCGCTGATGACGTGGGTGGTGAAGCTGCCCCCGCCGGCCAGCGCCATCGGCAGCAGCAGCTGGTCGGACAGGTACTCGCCCACCCAGGCGCCACCGGAGAGATAGGTGCGGACCTGGCCGGCCAGGCGCGCGCCGACCCGCTCGGCCGACACGCCACGCTCGCCGTGGCCATCGAACACTTCCACGTGGTCGCCATGGCGCACGCGCACCATCGCTACATTGCCCGGGCCCAGCGCCGGCCGCACCGACTGCACGTGCCGCGGATGCGGATCGATGCCCAGTTCATCGGCCAGCACCTGCAGTTCGCGCAGGCCGATGCTGCTGGACAGGCCCGACATCACCACCTGCGCCTGCATCGACTCCAGTGCCGGGCGCTGTTCCATGCACGGCGCCTGCAACGCGGCACACGGCTGCACCTGCAGTTCGATCACGCCGCCACCGGCCGGGTGGAAGCCATGCTGCAGCAGCTGCATCGAGGCCTGCACACCCATCCGTGCCAGTGACGGCAGGTAGCTGTCGGCGATGAAGTCGGCGCTGGGTGCCAACGGATTGTGGGTGCCGCCTTCCAGGCGCAGGCGCGAAGGCCCCTGCGCGCGCCACAGCGCCGGCAGCACGGTCTGCAGCACCAGGGTGGCCGAGCCGGCACTGCCGGTGGCGAAGTGGTAGTCGCCGGCGCTGATCACGCCCGGCTCGAAGCGCAGCGACGTAGCGCCCAGCGCTGCACCGTGGGTGCAGGCGTTGCCGACCTGTGCGGCGGCATTCACCGCAGTCAGGTGCTGGCGCATCAGCCCGGGCTTGCGGCGGATCGCGCGGATGTTCTGCAGGGTGAAGCCGATGCCGGTGCACAGGCTCAGGGTCAGGGCCGAGCGCAGCAGCTGTCCGCCGCCGTGCCCGCCATCAAGTTCGATCATGTCCATCTGTTCCGTTCCTCCATGCCTGCGGTCTGGTCTGCAGGCCGTCCTGCCGCGCGCGACGCAGTGTACGTCGCGCGCGGCCCGCTTCATCCCTTCACGCACACCACCTGGCGCAGCGTGTGCATGATCTCGACCAGATCACGCTGGGCTTCCATCACCGCCTCGATCGGCTTGTAGGCCGCCGGCGATTCATCCACCACGTCCGCATCCTTGCGGCATTCCACGTGCGCGGTGGCCCTGGCGTGCTCGTCCACGGTGATCAGCTTGCGCGCCTGTGTACGGCTCATCACGCGGCCGGCGCCGTGGCTGCAGCTGTGGAAGCTGTCCTCGTTGCCCAGCCCGCGCACGATGAAGCTCTTGGCGCCCATGCTGCCGGGAATGATGCCCAGCTCGCCCTTGCGCGCGCTCACCGCGCCCTTGCGGGTCAGCATCACTTCCTTGCCGAAGTGCACCTCGCGGTTGACGTAGTTGTGGTGGCAGTTCACCGCCTCGGCCTGGGCCTCGAACGGCTTGCTGATGACCGTACGCACGGCCGCCACCACGTTGCGCATCATCACCTCGCGGTTCATGCGGGCAAAACGCTGCGCCCATTCCACCGCGAACACATAGTCACCGTAGTGCTGGCTGCCCTCGGGCAGGTAGGCCAGGTCCTGGTCGGGCAGGTTGATCATCCAGCGGCGCATTTCCTGCTTGGCCAGTTCGATGAAGTAGGTGCCGATGGCATTGCCCACGCCGCGCGAGCCGGAGTGCAGCATGAACCACACGCGCTGGTCCTGGTCCAGGCAGACTTCGACGAAGTGGTTGCCGGTGCCAAGGGTACCCAGGTGCTTGAGGTTGTTGGTGTTCTTCAGGCGCGGGTGGCGCTCGCAGATCAGCGCGAAGTCATCGACCAGCTGCTTCCAGCCTTCGATGGCCAGCTCCGGCGGCGTGTCCCAGCTGCCCTTGTCACGGCCGCCACGGGTCACGCTGCGGCCGTGCGGCACCGCCCGCTCGATCGCGCTGCGCACCGCCGACAGGTTGTCCGGCAGGTCGCTGGCATCCAGCGTGGTGCGCACGGCCATCATGCCGCAGCCGATGTCCACGCCCACCGCGGCGGGAATGATCGCGCCGACGGTCGGCACCACCGACCCCACGGTTGCACCCTTGCCCAGGTGCACGTCGGGCATCACCGCGATCCACTTGTGGATGAACGGCAGCCTGGCGATGTTCTGCAGCTGTTCGCGTGCCTGGTCTTCCAGCGGCACGCCGCGCGTCCACAGCTTGATGGGTGCAGCGCCCGGCTGCTGGATCACGTCATGGTTCACAGTGGTCATGGTGATGTTTCCTTTCATCCAATACATAAAAAAAAAAAGTGCGGTGACAAAGGTGGCCGAACGCTCCGCCTGCCACGTTGCCGTGGCAGCCGGCCGGGACTTGAACCCGCCCCCGAAGGGTTTCCGATGTAGTTCGGCCTGCATTCCCCGCGCAACGAAAGCGAAGGTGCCGGCAGCACGACGAGGGGTGGAGGAACATCCTGCTCTACCACTGAGCTACCGCTGCGTTGCCGCAGCGGGCGGGGCTCGAACCCGCGACACGGAGCTTAGAAGGCTGTAGTTCCTCCGGCATTCGCAGTGCCGGCGTTGAAACTTCAATTCCTGGTCCTGCCCGGCTGGCCCCATTGCCAGCCGGGCGGTCCCTGGCGACATCCTTGCCGCCGTCCAACATCGTGTTTACAACGGCATGTCCTCGATGCGCTCGACCCAGCCGCTGCCATCGCCCGGCGCCTGCGCGAACTGCGCCAGCAGGTCGAACACCGCATCGCTGAAGCCGCCGATGTGCAGCACGTCCTCGCGCTGCACGGTCTGGCTGCTGGCCACCGGCTGCAGGTCGATGCACACCAGCCGCGCCTGCGGGCAACGCTGCTTCAGCACGTCCCAGGCCTGCATCGTGGCCGTCACGCCGCCCTTGCGGGTGTCACGCCAGCTCTCGTTGTCCGACACCAGCACCACCAGGTCGACCTGCTCGCGGCGACGGTTGAGGTATTCGAGCGGTGCACTGACCGAGGTACCACCGCCATTGATCGCCAGCTGCGCCGCCAACGTCATCACGCTGTCGCGCGGGTTCAACCGCACCGGGCGCACCTCGGTGTCGAACGGCAGCACCGTGGCCAGCGGCTGGCCGCGCAGCACGCAGGCCGCGATCAGCGCCGCCACGTCCACGCAGCGCACCGCCGAACTGGCGCCCTTGCGGTAGCCGGTCACCGGCCACTGCATGGAACCCGATACGTCCACCGCCACCACCACCCGGCCCGGCAGCACCGGTACCTGCGCCGTGGCCGTTTCCATCGCGTCCTGCAACGCTTCGGGAATCTGCTGCGGCAGGCTGGCGCTGGCCTGGTAGGCCATCAGCAGCTGGTACGGCAGCACCCGGGCGCGGCGCACCTGGGCCGGATCACGCAGCCGCGCTGCGATCGCCGACACCATCGCCGGGTCTTCGAACACGCCGTTGCGGGCGAACGTGTTGAGGTTCATCCGCATCGACTGCCACGACGCATTGCGCGCCAGCGCCGACCACTGCGCCGCATCCAGCGGCAGCGTGCTGAAGTACTGGAACGGCAGGTCCGGCGGCAGTCCACGCGGGTCACGCTTGAACGCCTCGTAGGCCTGCACCAGTGCCGGCAGCTGCGCTTCGTCGTACGGCCGGCCGACGATCCACGCATACAGCGCCTTGCGCTCGGCGTTGGCCGGCTTCGGGTGCACCATGCGGATCAGGTCGGCCAGCGACGGCTGCTGGCCGATAGCCGCACGCACCAGGGTTTCCGCCGATGCCTGCTGGATCCACTCGCGCACCAGACGCTTCGGCAGCGACCCCAGCGAACGGCGGCCGACCTGGCCGCTGCGCATGATCTGCACGAAGGTGCGCAGCTGGCGGCCGTTGTCGACCACCCGCGGGAACACCTGGGCGAAGGCTTCCGGGTCACGCACGCTGAGCACGGCCGCCAGCAGTGCCGGCATGTCCTTCATGTGCGCCACCTGGCGGGCATAGACCGCCGTGCGGGCAATGAAGCGCGGCTCGACCTGCGCGGTCAGCGCCAGCACGTGCTGCAGCTGTGCCTGGGCATCGCTGTAGAAGGTGTTGTTGAGGCAGCCGGTGGCCGCGTACAGGGCCAGGGCAGCGCGCGGGTCGCGGCGGTAGGCCAGGCCACCGGCTTCATTGACGGTGGTGGCCGGCGGCAGCGCCGGGGCACGCGGGGTGGAGAAGAGCGTCAGGTTGGCCATCGTGGTGTCCTCGGCGGGAACAGCCCGCTTCGTGTCATGGGATGGCTAGAGCAATGGCCGTGCCAACTTTTGCCACATTCTTTCAACGTATTGTTTTTAGTGTCTTTTTCTTATTTTTAGGTGACGTTCTGCCTTGCTGGCGCCCCAACACGTATATAGTTAAAGCGCGTCTTTTATAGGAATGGATATGTCACGGCGACAGGTAGTCTTCGGCATGCTTGGCACCCAGCTCGATTCGGGCGAGGGCCCGGGCCGGTGGGAGAAGTGGCGGCCGACGGTGTCGATGGGCATGCACGAGGATTTCCTGCCCGACCGCATCGAGCTGCTGCTGGACGAACGCCGCTACGCCAAGCTGGCCCGCGTGGTCTGCGCGGACCTGCAGCAGGTGGCGCCGGAGATGGACGTGCGCCGGCACGACACCTACCTGGCCGATCCCTGGGAGTTCGAAGGGGTCTACTCGACGCTGCACGACTTCCTGGCCAGCTATCCGTTCCAGCCGGAGGAGGAGGACTACTACGTCCACATCACCACCGGCACGCACGTGGCGCAGATCTGCTGGTTCCTGCTGACCGAGAGCCGGCATTTCCCCGGCCGCCTGCTGCAGACCTCGCCGCCGCGCAAACAGGACGGCGCCGCCGGCAGCTACGCCATCATCGACCTGGACCTGTCGCGCTACGACCACATCGCCCAGCGCTTCGCGCAGCAGCAGCTGCAGGACCGCGACCTGCTGAAGAGCGGCATCGCCACGCGCAACGCGGCCTTCAACGCGATGATCGCGCAGATCGAAACCGTGGCCACCCGCTCACGCGCGCCGATGCTGCTGATGGGGCCCACCGGTGCCGGCAAGAGCCAGCTGGCCAAGCGCGTGTTCGAGCTGAAGAAGCTCAAGCACCAGCTGCCCGGCCGTTTCGTCGAAGTGAACTGCGCCACCCTGCGTGGCGACGGCGCGATGAGCACGCTGTTCGGCCACACCAAGGGCGCCTACACCGGCGCCTCCTCCGACCGTGCCGGCCTGCTGCGTTCCGCCCACCAGGGCCTGCTGTTCCTGGATGAGATCGGCGAGCTGGGCCTGGACGAACAGGCCATGCTGCTGCGGGCGCTGGAAGAGAAGCGCTTCCTGCCGGTGGGCAGCGACCGCGAAGTGGAAAGCGAATTCCAGCTGATTGCCGGCACCAACCGCGACCTGCAGCAGTCGGTGCTGGAAGGCCGCTTCCGCGAAGACCTGCTGGCGCGCCTGAACCTGTGGACCTACCACCTGCCCGGCCTGGCCCAGCGCAGGGAGGACATCGAGCCGAACATCGAGTTCGAGCTGCAGCGCTGGTCGCAGCAGCAGCACGCGCAGGTGCGCTTCAACGTGGAGGCACGCACGCGTTACCTGGCCTTTGCCACCAGTGCCGAGGCCGCCTGGCGCGGCAATTTCCGCGACCTGGGTGCATCGATCATGCGCCTGGCGACGCTGGCCAACGCCGGGCGCATCCAGACCGAGGGCGTGGACGACGAGATCGCGCGCCTGCGCCAGCAATGGCGCGGCGGCCAGGCGCCGTCACCGCTGGAGGCGTTGCTGGGCCCGGCCGTGGATGAACTGGACCGCTTCGACCGCGTGCAGCTGGAGGAGGTCGTGCAGGTCTGCGCGCGCTCGAAGTCGCTGTCTGCGGCCGGCCGCGAGCTGTTCGCGGTATCGCGCACCCAGCGTGCCAGCACCAACGATGCCGACCGCCTGCGCAAGTACCTGGCGAAATTCGGACTGGATTGGGAGCAGGTGCGCGGCCCCGTGGAACGGTAGCGTCGAGCTTGCTCGACGGCCGCCGGCGGCGCATGCTGGCCGCGCGGCATGCCGCCGCCCGCGGGGAGCACGCACATGCAGGACCGCAAGCCGACGTCATGGATCACCGCACGGAACATTCTGCTGACCGTGGCCGCCGCGTTCGTTCTCTTCTACAGCGGCTACCAGGTGGGTAAGCAGCTGGCCCTGCGCGAGAACGCGCAGCAGGCCGCAAGCCGATAGAGTCGAGCTTGCTCGACTGTTCTTTGTGACCGGCGGCATCGTGCCAACCAAGGTTGGCACCTACCGGACGAACCGTCAGCATCGTGCCAACCCGGTTGGCACGATGCCGAAGACTCGGCTGTCTCAGGCGATCTGCACGATGCGCGCGTTCTGGCACAGCGGGTAGCTGGCCACGAACTCGGCGATCGCATCACGCATCTTCTCGAACGATTCGCCGTACATGTACAGCGCGGTCTCGGTCGGGCCCTGCCACCAGCTGCAGATTTCGCCCAGGCCATCAATGTTGTCGGACAGCTGCTCGAACACGTGGTTGGAATCGCACTGTTCGTAGACCTCGTCCGGCAGGTTCAGGCCATCCAGGTAGATGCCCAGGCCCTCGGTCACGCCGAAGGCGCGATCAGCCTCTTCCGCACGCTGCACCTGCGAACCCTTCGGCGCACCCAGCTGCTCCAGCAGGTCGATCAGCTTCGGCACACCGTCCGCATCAACCAGCGCCACTTCGATGTCGCCGTACTCGACTTCGCCCAGGTCAGAGATCGCCGTGCCGCCTCCGACCAGCTCGCCCAGCTGGACCGCCTGCAGCAGCGCATCGAGCGGATCCTCGAACAGCTCGTGGCGATGCTCGGGCTGCAGCTTCGCATTCAACTTCACGGTGACGTGGAAGGTCGGTTCGGTCATGGGGGCGTTCCTGGAAGATGTGGAGCCTATTGTAGAGCCGAGCCGATGCTCGGCTGCCTTTTGCTCGGCTCTGCAACACCCGGGCTCGCCGCAGGAACGGCGGCACTGCAGCAGCTCCGGGCTGAGCACTGCCTCTGCGTCCGCCAGCAGCCCGGCCGAAGCAGCTTCAATCCCCGGCCAATGGGCAAGCACCTGCTCGGCCGTTGGGCTGCGCAGGCGTTCTGGCTGCAGAGGAAGAGCACGTAGAAGGGAGGGCGCTGCGCGATGAATCCTAAGCCCCGGCATCGTTGAACTTGGTCGTTCCTGCAGCCTTTACAGGGATTTTGGAAGCTGCTAATTTCGCCTTGGGCATTGCGAATGCCTCCCCGCTGCATGGGAAAATTCGCCATAGTGTCACTCACTCTTGAAGACCCCTTTTCGCCACATTGGCAAGCAGCGTGCCGACTCGACCAGTTCTTCTGGTAGGCGATCTCTTTGGAGTCTTGCATGTTCTCTTTCAACGAAGTGATTGACGCGTTCAAGAACGCTTCTGTTCTTGATTCCTTCGTAGCTGAAATTGGGTACTGCCGGACACTGGACCGGAAAGCGGTCTTGCTCGGTTACCGGAACTATCATGACTTCCGTGCCAGTTTGGAGCACACGCCCAAGGACGAACTTGGTCCAGTGTCTCTCAGGCTCATGCGGGAGATTTGCGCTGCAAGGCTGCCCATTGACAATTTACAGCCCTACTTCGAGCTGAAGGCGCTGCCAAACGGTATAGCCCACTACAGTCAGTGGGAGGGTTGGGACAAATTCGGTCAGGAAGTTCGAGTACCTCGTCCCCTTGAGGGAGCCGCATCGGTAGAGGCAGTACGTAGATTAGGACGCCATCCCGTCTACGTCATCGAAGCAGAGCGGGAACTCATTGCGTGGAGGGGCGTTTGGCGATCAACCGCGTATGTCCGATCGGATCTTGCGAGGAAGAACTTTCCCAAGATGTTCAATAAGCGGCACTTGATTGCCGATGACGTTCCAGTCGAATTGATTCGACTTGCAGCCGCCCGCTGCAATTTTGAAAGCAACATTGCAATGGAGTGACTATCGACTCCGGCTTGCCTGCGGACGCGGGCAAGCCGGATCCAGCGATGCGATTTCAGATCACCGTCAGGTTGGCGTAGGCCATCACCAGCCACTTGCTGCCGGCGTCGGCGAATTCGACCTGCACGCGGGCGTGGGCGCCGCTGCCTTCGTAGTCGGTCACCATGCCTTCGCCGAACTTGGGATGGGTCACCAGCGCGCCCAGCTTCAGCGGCGGTGCCTCGATCGAGGCGTGGCCCATCACCCGGCTGCTGCCCAGCGAGGCCGGCCGCGAGACCTGCACCTTCGGGCGCACTTCGTGCAGCAGCTCGCGCGGGATCTCGCGCAGGAAGCGCGACGGCAGGCTGTAGTTGTCCTGGCCGTGGATGCGGCGCGATTCGGCGTAGCACAGCACCAGCTTCTGCCGCGCGCGGGTAATGCCCACGTAGGCCAATCGGCGCTCTTCTTCCAGGCGGCCGCTTTCTTCCAGCGAACGCGCACTCGGGAACAGGCCGTCTTCCATGCCGGCCAGGAACACCAGCGGGAATTCCAGGCCCTTGGCCGAGTGCAGGGTCATCAGCTGCACGCCTTCCTCGCCCGCCTGCGCCTGGCCCTCACCGGCCTCCAGCGCGGCGTAGGCCAGGAACGCGACCAGCTCGTCCATGTCCTCGCCCACTTCCTCGATGTCGTCGGCGCGGCGCAGGAAGCGCGAAGCGACCGAGACCAGTTCGTCGAGGTTGTCGGTACGCGATTCCGAATCCAGCGAATTGCGGCTTTCCTTGCTCCAGTGCTCGCGCAGCTGCGAGCGCGACAGCACATGGTCCACGCGCTCGGCGAGGGTCATGTGCAGGGTCTGCGCCTGCAGCTCGTTCACCAGCACCAGGAAGCCGGCCAGCGCATTGCGTGCACGCGCGGCCAGGGCCGTGCCCTGGGTGACCAGCATGGTGGCCTCCCACAGCGAGATGCCCTGTGCGCGCGCCTCGCGACGCACCTCATCCAGGGTGCGCTCGCCGATGCCACGGGTCGGCGTGTTCACCGCGCGCTCGAAGGCGGCATCATCATTGCGGTTGGACAGCAGGCGCAGGTAGGCCAGCGCGTCCTTGATTTCGGCACGCTCGAAGAAGCGCATGCCGCCATACACGCGGTACGGTACCTGTTCGCTCAGCAGCGCTTCTTCCAGCGCGCGCGACTGCGCATTGCTGCGGTAGAGCACGGCCACTTCGGTGTAGCTGCCACCATCGCGCACCCACTGCCGCGCGCGCTCGACGATGTAACGCGCCTCGTCCATCTCGTTGTAGGCCGCGTACAGGTCGATCGGCTCGCCGTCGCCGCTGTCGGTCCAGAGTTCCTTGCCGATGCGGTCGGGGTTGTGCGCGATGACCGCGTTGGCCGCACCAAGGATGTTGGCGGTGGAACGGTAGTTCTGTTCCAGGCGGATGGTCTGTGCACCGGGGAAATCGCGCAGGAAGCCCTGCACGTTCTCGACCTTGGCGCCGCGCCAGCCGTAGATGGCCTGGTCATCGTCACCGACCACGAACACATGGCCTTCGTGACCGGCCAGCACGCGCACGAAGGCGTACTGGATGGCGTTGGTATCCTGGAACTCGTCCACCAGGATTTCGCGGAAACGCGCGCGGTAGTGCGCCAGCAGCGGCGGGTTGTCGCGCAGCAGTTCGTGCGCGCGCAGCAGCAGCTCGGCGAAGTCGACCAGGCCGGCGCGGTCGCAGCGCGCCTGGTATTCGATGTAGGCCTGGCGCATGGTTTCCAGCCACGCATCATGCGGCTCGGGCTGGATGTGCTGCGGGCGGCGGCCCTCATCCTTCTGTTCGTTGATCCACCAGGCGATCTGCTTGGGCGGGTGCTTGCTGTCGTCGATTTCCAGCGCCTGCACCACGCGCTTGACCAGCCGCAGCTGGTCGTCCGAATCCATGACCTGGAAACCTTCGGGCAGCTTGGCGTCCTGCCAGTGCAGACGCAGCAGGCGGTTGGCCAGGCCGTGGAAGGTGCCGATCCACATGCCGCGGCTGCCGTTGGGCAGCTGCGCGTCGATGCGGTGGCGCATCTCGCCGGCGGCCTTGTTGGTGAAAGTCACCGCAAAAATGCCATGGGTTGGCACGCCTTCGACTTCATGCAGCCAGGCGATGCGGTGGGTGAGTACGCGGGTCTTGCCGGAACCGGCACCGGCCAGCACCAGGTGGTGGCCGGGGGGAGCGGAGACGGCTTCGCGCTGGGCCGGGTTCAGGCCATCGAGCAGGTGGGAGACATCCATGCCCCCATTTTACGGCATCGCCGTCGCGGCTCCTGCGACCACCTGCATGGCCAGGGCCTGCGCCTGCTGACGCAGTTCAGGCACGGCCAGGCTTTCCCACAGGCTGCCGATGCGCAGGCTGCCGAGCACGCCCAGCCGCGCCTGCGCTGCACCGCTGCGGCTGCACAGACGGTCGCCCGGCACGCTGCTGTCCAGGCCCAGGCCATGCGGCCCGGGGCGGGCCAGGCCGTCGGCCTGCAGCTGCTGCAGCAAGGGATTGCGCAGCGCAGCGGCTCGGGTCTCGACGCCGGTGGCATTGACCACCGCCGCGATCGTCCACTGCTGTTCGTCGCCAGCGGCATCGCGACCGGACAGGTGAAGCGCGTCGCCTTCGCGCCAGATGCGCTGCAGGCGGGCACGGTGCAGCTGCAGCTGGCCGCTGGCCTGCAGGGCCTGCAGCTGGGCATCGACGTCTTCGGCGATGCGATGGCGGTGCACGTCCCAATAGCGCACCACGTGGCGCAGGAAGCGTCGCTGGTCGGCTTCGTCCAGGCTGCACCACAGCGCCTGGCCATGCGGGCGGATGCGATCCATCACGCCCTGCCACGGCTGGCCATCGGCCTGCGTCTGCCGGGCGAAGCCGCGCAGGGCCCGCACGCGCTGGCGCAGGGTCATCGGCAGCAGCGCGGCCGGATCGAATTCGGGCAGCACGCCATGCGCATGCGGCAGCGGCAACAGGCCATGCCGCGAGATCACGTGCAGCGGGCCGGTATGGCCGGCGGCGACCAGGGCCAGCACGGTGTCGGCCATGCTCAGGCCGGAACCGACGATGGCCAGCGCATGGGCACCGGCCAGCGTGCGCACGCCGTCATAGTCCCAGGCCTCGACCACGTCGTCGGCAGGCAGCGCATCGGCGCCGGCCACCGGCAGCGGACGCATGCTGTTGCCGGTGGCGATGACCGCCTGCGCCGCGTGCAGCGTGCTGCCATCGCCCAGCTGCAGGTGGTAACCGTGGTCATCCGGCTGCAGGCCCAGCACCGGCTGCGCGATCTCCTGCAGCTGCGCCGGGCTGGCGGCCACCGCGTCCTGCAGGCGCTGCTGCAGGTAGGCGGCGAAGTGGTGGCGGCTCACGTAACGCTCGCCGAGCAGCTCGCGCGTCTCGCCCGGGTAAGCGTTGACGGCCTGCAGGTAATCGAGGAAATCGCCGGGCTGGTCGGGGAAGGCACTCATCTTCGCCGCCGGCACGTTCAGCATGTGCTCCGGCCACGGCGTGGCGTACGCGATGCCCTGGGCGAGCTGCGAGGCGGGTTCGAAGATGGCCAGCGCCAGCGGCGCCTGGGCCTGGCGCAACACCTGGATCGCCACCAGTACACCGGCGGCACCACCGCCGATGATCGCCAGGTCCAGTTCGCCATGTCGCGATGAATCAGTCATGCGCCGATTGTAGGCCATGGCGGGTGACGGCCTGGGTGCAGGATCGGGCGTGGGACGACGGGACGACGGGGTAGAGTCGACTGTTAGTCGACTATCGCGCGCAGCGCGGGGATTTCGAACGCAGATGCGAAGAGCAGTCGACTAACAGTCGACTCTACCCTGCTGGTTACACATACCTGCCGGTTACACATACCTGCGGATCACGCATACCCACCGGTCACGCGCCCCCACCAGCGCTGCCTACATCAACGCATCGGCCAACCGCGCGATGCCTTCGCGGCTGCGCTTCCAGGCCGGGCGCTGGCGCCACTGCTCCAGGTCCAGCAGGCGCGACTGGCGCAGGTAGTCGTCCTCGATGGCGCACAGCTGCTGCACCAGCGGGCGGTCGTAGCAGATCAGGCCGATCTCGGCATTCAGCGCAAAAGAACGGATATCCATGTTGATCGAGCCGAGCACGGCGATGTCCTCGTCCACGCTCATGTGCTTGGCGTGCAGGAACTGCGGCTCGTACAGCGCGATCTGCACGCCACAACGCAGCAGCTCCTCGTAGTACGCCTCCTGCGCCCACGAGGTCAGCCGCTGGTTGTTGCTGGCCGACAGGATCAGCTGCACCTTCACGCCGGACAGCGCAGCGATGCGCAGCGCGCTCAGCGTCGCTTCGTCAGGCACGAAATACGGCGTGACCATCACCAGCCGTCGCCGCGCCAGGTGGATCAGCGCCGCCACCGCATCGCGCGCGTTGCTGTAGGGGTACGCCGGGCCACTGGGCAGCAGCTGGGTGGCGATGTCATCGCCGCACTCGGGCACGTCGGCGATGACGTCCAGGCGCTGCCCGGTTTCCATGTACCAGTCGCTGGCAAACACCGCCTCCAGGTGGGCCACCGCCGGGCCGCGCACGCGCGCGACCAGCTCGCGGTTGGGGTGGCCGGGCACGAAGCGCGGGCCGGCCAGGTTCTGCGAGCCGACGTAGGCCACTTCGTTGTCGATCACCGCGATCTTGCGGTGGTTGCGCAGGTCCATGCGTCCGCTGCGGCGCCAGCGCAGGCCTCCGGGCAGCATCGCCCGCACTTCGACGTCACGCGCCTGCAGGCGCTTGCGGTAGGCGCGCAGGCCGCGCTTGGCACCCACTGCATCCAGCAGCACGCGGCACTGCACGCCGCGCGCGGCGGCACGCTGCAGCGCCTCGACAATGGCCTCGCCTACCGCGTCGTCGAACATCAGGTAGTACAGCAGGTGGACGCGGTCCTCGGCCTGGTCGATGTCGGCGATGAGGGTGTGCAGCGATTCGTCGTAGTCGGTGAGCAGGTCGACGGCGTTGCCGTGCACCGGCATGAAATCACCCTGGCGCTGCACCAGCGGCACGATCTCGGCGATGGCGGTGTCGGCGGTCGGGGTCCAGCGCAGGCGGTGCTGCAGCGCCTGTTCCTCGCGGATGACCTGCGACGCCTCGGCTTGCCGGCGGATGCGTTCGCGCGACAGCCACGGGTGGCCGAACAGCAGGTACAGCGGCAGGCCCAGCAGCGGCACGAAGCCGACCAGCAGCAGCCAGCTGCGCGCCGCCCCCGGCGTGGTGCGGGTGGGGATCCAGCACAGCGCGACCAGCCGGATGAGCCAGTCGATCAACAGCAGGTAGGAACCCAGCAGCCACTCGAACAGCATCGCGTCGCCCGTCGGAGGTGTGGGGTCATTCTGCCCAGCCTTCTGTCGGTGTGCCAACCCAAAGCGTGCCGACCAACGGTCGGCACCCACCGGCACCCACCGGCACCCACCACAGGAAAGCCGGGCACAAAAAAACCCGCCACGAGAGCGGGTTTTTTCGGAAGCGACCAGCAATCCTCGCGGATTACTTGATCTTGCCTTCCTTGTACGGGACGTGCTTACGCACGACCGGATCGTACTTGGAGAATTCCATCTTCCCCGGGGTGTTCTTCTTGTTCTTGTCGGTCGTGTAGAAGTGACCGGTACCAGCGGTCGAAATCATACGGACCTTATCGCGCTTGCCTGCCATGATCGTCTACTCCTCAGACCTTTTCGCCGCGCGCACGCAGCTCAGCCAGAACGGAATCGATACCGTTCTTGTCGATGGTGCGCAGTGCATGCGCGGAAACACGAAGCTTCACCCAGCGGTTCTCGCTGGCAACCCAGAAGCGGCGCTCGTGCAGATTCGGCAGGAAACGACGACGGGTCTTGTTGTTGGCGTGCGAGACGTTGTTACCCGTCTGCACTCGCTTGCCGGAAACCTGGCATACGCGGGACATTGCGCACCTCGATAGTAAGTTGTGTCAGCCCGTAGCCCGGGAGACGGCGGCCTCGGTGGTTGCCCACCACACGTCAAGAGAATCAAAGGGTTACGCTGGCGTTGGGCGGCCGGGGACGTGCTCCCGGGGGCGCCGCCCGGTAGAAAACCGGACACAGCGAGCCGCGCATTATGCACGGGTTCAAGCACTTGCGCAAGTTACCCACAGGCGTGGGTCAGGGCGTGGCGATGAACAGGCCGCCGGAGCCCGGAGCCCGCTGCAATGCGTCGGGGCCCAGCCGCGCCCGTGCCGTGGTGATGAACAGGCGCCCATCCGGGGCGAAACACAGTGCGCCCACGTGCGGCGCCGGTACCGCCAGCCGCCGCTGTACCGCGCCGTTGGCCGCCAGTTCCAGCACGCAGCCCCCGCCCCACATGGCCACCCACAGGCTGCCCTGCGGCGACAGCGCCAACCCGTCGGGCTTGCCCGCTTCGCCGAGGAAATCGGTGACCACCTTCGGTTCGCCCAGCGTGCCTGTGGCCACATCGGCCGGGTAGGCCAGCAGGGTGCGGGCCAGGGTATCGATCACATACAGGGTATCGCCCGCGGGGCTGAACACCATGCCGTTGGCCACCCCCAGCCCTTCGGCCACACGCCGCACCGGCGCATCCACCGCTGTTGCATGGAACAGCGCGCCACGGCCGCCCAGCAGGCCCCGGTGCATCGACCCGGCCCACAGGCCGCCGCGCGCATCCACGGTCATGTCGTTCAGGCGGCAACCGGCACCCACATCGATGGTCGGCCCGGGCTGCAGGCCACCGTCATCGGCAATCCGCACGAAGTGCGTTTCGCCGTTGCCGACCAGGCCCTGCGGCGTCACCGCCAGCGACCAGACCGGCTCGGACAGCGGCGTGCGCACGCACGCCTGGCCATCCCAATGCAGCAGCGCCGGTGCGGTCGGCTCGACCCAGGCCACGCGGCCATCCTCCAGCACCACCGGCGACTCCCCCACCAGCGTTCCGGCATCGCAGGCCAGGCGCACGCCGCTGGCAGGTACCGCCCGCAGCGCCTGCAACCAGTGCCGCGCGCGTCGACCGACCTCGTCCGCGGCGCGACCGGGGCGATACAGGTCGGTACCGATGCCCACCGCACGCACGCCGGCCTGCCACAGCGCAGGCAGCGCATCGGTGGTGAACCCGCCCACGGCCACCAGCCGCGCCTGCGCCGGCAGCACCGCCGACAGTGCCGCAAGCCGCGGTGCGGAATCGTGCGCCGGAAATGCTTTCAGGTAGCGCGCGCCTGCGGCCAGCGCGGCAAACGCCTCGGTGGCAGTGCTGAAGCCGGGCATCGGCTCCATGCCGTGCGCGCGTGCCGCGGCAATCACCTCCGGGTTGGTGTTGGGCGATACGCAGAAGCGGCAGCCGGTGGCGGCCAGGGCTTCGACCTGGGCCACCTCCAGCACGGTGCCCGCACCCACCCACAGGCGGTCGCCGAAATGCGCGGCCAACAGGGCGATGGTGGCCAGCGGGTCCGGCGAATTGAGCGGGACTTCGGCCAAGCGCACGCCGGCATCCACCAGGGCCTGGCCGACGGCCAACGCCTCGGAGCCGGTCAGCCCGCGCAGGATGGCTACCAGCGGTGTGTGTTCGATGGCCGCATCGAAGGCGGCGGCGTGTGCGGTGTTCATGGCGTTACCTGTGCGGCCCGGTGCAGGGCGAGGAAGCCGCGGGTCACGGCATCGTGGGACAGCAGCGTGCGTGCGCTGCCACCCAGGGCACGCACGGCGGCGGCGTACAGCGCGCACACCGGCGCAGCACCGACCATCGGCAGCGGCACCTGCAGCGCGGCGGGCCACAGCCGGCGCACGTCGGCCAGCTCGGCGCCGATCAGCACACCGCGCAGCCATGAGGCACCGTCCGGGCGCGGCAGCTGGCCACGGATCACCCGCGCGCGTGCGCCGAACAGCAGACTGCCCAATCCCAGCCCGCCCGCATGGCCGTGCTGCAGGCCATCGAAGAAGGCCGCGCCTTCCTCGGCAGGGCCATCCACCACCGACGCCAGCAGCCCGGCAGCGGTAAGGCGGTCGAAGATTTCACCCGACATCGCGGTGAGGAAGGACACCACCGCCCCGCCCTGCAGCTGCACCCACTTGCTGTGCGTGCCGGGCAGTGCCACCAGCCCATCCAGCGGCAGGGCGCCACCGGCCAGCAGGCCGAGCAGCTCGGTTTCCTCGCCACGCATGATGTCCGGCGCGTCGTCCTGCGCACGCTGGCAGGCCAGCCCGGGCACGATGGCCACCGGCACCTGGCCGATGCGGGTGTGGTGCAGCTGCGCGGCCAGCCGCTGCGGCGTGGCCGGGCAATCGGCGTAGCCGGCATCGCTCCAGCCGATGTTCGAGCCGACCATGCCACAGGCATATACCGCCGCCGCGTCGGGCCAGGCGACCACGGTCTGCTCCAGCAGGGCCTGCATCTGCGCGCGGTCCAGCCCGGCGATGCCGCGTGGCTGTTCCACGCTGTCCAGCACCCGCCCATCGGCGGCGATGAGGAAGGCACGGAAGTTGCTGCTGCCCCAGTTGATGCCGATGATCGGTGCGTCGTTGTCGTGCATGCTCATCGGCGCGTCACTCCGGCGCCACCATCCAGCGGCACCACCGCGCCGGTCATCCAGCCGCTGCGCGGTGAGGCGAGGAACAGCGCGAGTTCCGCCGCATCGACTGCGCTGCCCAGGCGCTGCAGAGGATGCCGCTGCACGTTGCGTGCGCGGGCCGCGGCGGGATCAGCGCTGCGTGCGAACGAGCCCTGCAGCATCGGCGTATCCACCGAAGCCGGCGCGATCGCGTTGACCCGGATGTTCGCTTCGGCCAGTTCCAGCGCTGCGGTACGTGCCAGCGATTCCAGCGCCGCCTTGGAGGCCGCGTAGGCCGCCAGCCCAGGCGTGGCGTAGCGCGCGTTGATGGAGGACAGCAGCACGATGCTGCCGCCGCCATTCGCATGCAGGCCAGCCAATGCATGGCGCATCAGACGGCGCGCACCCAGCACGTTCACCGCATGAACCTGCTGCCAGAGCGCATCGTCGTCAGCCCAGGTATCGGCCGGCGGGCACCAGCCAGCACAGTGGATCAGCGCGTCCAGCGGCTGGCCAAGATGTGGCGCCAGGGCGACATCGACCGCGCCGGCATCAGCCAGATCGGCCTGTACCTGCGTGGTCGCCGCCGGCACCGGCTCGCGATCCAGTGCCAACACCGTCGCCCCCTGTGCCTGCAGCTGCGCCAGCACTGCCGCGCCGATGCCGCTGGCCGCCCCGCTCAACCAGACATGCCGGCCCTGCCATTCGCCCTGCATTGCGTCGTTGCCCATGCTCAGAACCGGTAGGTGAGGCTGGCCTTGTACGAGCGACCGAACACCACGTTGGTGCGCAGGCCCTCGTCATAGCCGTCGAAGGTGCGCTGCTCGCTGTCCAGCAGGTTGTTGGCTTCCACCTTCAACGACAGGCGGTCGCTGAAATCGTAGCTCATCGACGCCGACAGATCCTTGTAGGTGTCGTTGAAGATGCCGGTGGCGGCGCTGGACAGGCCGACCAGGTATTCATCGCGCCAGTTGTAGGCCACGCGGATGCCGAACGGGCCGTTCTCGTAATAGCCGATCAGGTTGGCATTGTTCTTCGACAGCCCCGGGAAGGTCATCGCATTGCCGTTGACGTCGGTGATCGGGGTTTCCGAGTCGATCCAGGTGTAGGTGGCGACCACGCCGAAGCCATCGAGCATGCCGCTGAACGGCACCTGCGCCAGCAGCTCGACGCCCTTCACCTTGGCCTTGTCGCCGTTGATCTTGCGCAGCACCAAGTAGTTGATGTTGTTGTAGGTTTCCGCGCTCTGCCGCTGCACGATGAAGGTCGACACATCCTTGTAGAACAGGCCGGCCGAGAGCAGGCCCTGGCCGCCGTAGTACCACTCCAGCGACAGGTCGTACTGGGTGGCCTTGAACGGGTCCAGGTCCGGTGCACCGCCGCTGCCGGTGCCCGGCGAGGTCTGCACGCCGTTGCCATCGAACACGGCGTTGTTGTTGAGGGTTACGCCGTTGTTGAGGTCTTCGGTGTTGGGGAACGCCACCACCTTGGCCGCGCCACCACGAAGCACCAGGCTGTCGGTGATCTGCAGCTTGGCCACCGCCGAGGGCAGGACTTCGCGGTCGTCACGGTCGAAGGTGGACGGGGTGAGCGTGCCGTTGCCGCTGATCAGGTTGCCGCGCGAGGTCAGGTCACGACCAACGAAGCGCACGCCGACATTGCCGCCCAGCGCCATGCCGGCCACGTCGGTATCCCAGTTGAGCTTGGCGTAGGCCTCGAGGAAATCCTCGTCCACGCGGAAGGTTGCCGCGTAGGCCAGTGCGTTGTTGCGCGGGTCCAGGCACTGCGCGTTCTGCGAGATCTGCGGCACGGTGGTGAAGCTTTCACAGCCACCGAAGGTGCTGCGGAACGCGCCGAGGTAGTCGCGCGGCAGTCCGCTGAATTCACCGGGCAGGAAATCGTTGTTGCTGTAGACGCGGATGTACGGCGCCATCTGCGTGACCGGGATGCCACCAGCCGGGCGGATGTCCGCGCGCAGCGGATCCTGCAGGCTCTCCAGGCGGCTGAAGCGGGCGCCGAAATCCAGCGAGCGCAGCGGGCCGTCATCGAAGGCCAGGCTCCAGTCGCTGCGCAGCGCGCGCGAGTCGGTCCTGGCCCGCCAGTAGTTGTCGAACATGATGGTCATGCGCCACTGCGCTGGGTCGGCCACGTCCACGCCGCTGACGTTGAAGCTGCCGAAGTTGCCGCTGCGCAGGTCGAAGTCGGTCACCGAGGTCAGCCCGGCCATCGGCGCCAGGCGCATGTAGCGCTGGTCGTACTTTGCAGTGGAACGGCCCCAGTCCAGTTCCACCGAACCATCCAGCCGTTCGCCGACGCGGAAGCTGGCGCGCAGCGCACTGGAGATCGTGTCCGAATCGATGTCAGCCGCTTCGGAGTTGAGCAGCACGGTGCCGGTGGACCGGCCGGCCAGCAGGATGTCGTGCTCGGAGTAGACCGCGTTGCTCAGGCCTGCGGATGGGTTGAAGGCGATCCAGTAGCGGTCACGCTCTGCCTTCTGCCGCGAATAGAACGTGTCCCAGGTCAGCTCCACGCCATCGCTGGGGCGCCACTGCAGCACGGTGCTGACGCCGACCTTGGTGCGGTCGTCGTCGATGTTCTGCGCGCGCATGTCGGTGCTGCCGAAGCGGGTGGTACCCGGGCTCGCCGGGTCGGTGTAGCGGGCATAGCCTGAGAAGGTATCCAGGCCCTGCTGCACTACGTTGCGGCGGCCATAGGTGGCCGAGACCAGCGCGCCGAAGCGGCGGTCATCGCTGCGCCGCGACACCAGGCCGAAGGCATTGTGGCCCCAGGAATCGGCCATCTGATCGTAGGTGCCGGCCACGCTCACCACGTTCTGCTCGGCATCGCCGGACAGCGGCTGCCGGGTATGGATGTCGACGATGCCACCGAGGCCACCGCTGAGCTGGTCGGCACCGGCCAGCTTGGTCACCTCCAGCCGCGAGATCAGCTCCGACGGCACCAGCGAGAGCAGGCCGTAGGTGGAGGTGGCCAGCTGGTCCAGGCCGTTGCCGCCGCGGCCGGTGGCATCGACGATCTGCCGCCCGTTGTAGAGCAGGACGTTTTCCTTCAGGCCGCGCACCAGGATGTCGCTGCCCTCGCCCATGCCGCGCTCGAGCTGCACGCCCGCCACGCGGCCCAGCGACTCGGCGACGTTGGTGTCGGGCAGCTTGCCGATGTCGTCGGCGACGATCGCATCGACGATCTGCGCCGAGTCGCGTTTCAGGTCACGCGAGGCCTCCAGACTGCCGCGGATGCCAACGACGCTGACGGCATCCAGGGTCTGCGCCTGCTGCTGGCCGTCGCCTGTGGTGGTGGCCGGGGCCGTGTCCTGCGCCGATGCCAGCACGGGCATCAGCAGGCAGGTCCCCAGAGCGGTGAACAAGGTCGAACGTGGAAAACGATGCATGGATCGGGCCCTCTCCCAAGGTTGGGACCCAGGCGGCACCGACCGGGACCGGCGCGGACCCTCCGTCCGCTGCCCCGCCCCACCCCGCTTGCCGAACTGCCACCTGGATCCAGCGCTTTTCCGGTCGTTGCTGCTGCACTGCGACTTGGCAATGGTGTAGCTAATATAGCAATATGTTTTCGCCGCGCACGCTGCAATGCAGCGAAGAGTGACGGTTCCTTCGCGGCCTCGGCGGGAACCTCCCTTTCATGGTGTTGCTACACATGGCACACCCTTTCCACAAGGATCCGGCGCAATGGCCGCTCTGCAAGGTGTCTTCCCGATTCTTCCGACGATCTTCGATGCCCAGGGCGTAGTGGACGAAACCGCTACCCAGGGGGTGTTCGAATACCTGCTGGCCGCGGGCGCCGCCGGCGTGGTGTTCCCCGGCCTGGCCAGCGAATACGACATGCTGGACATGGAGGAGCGCCTGCACCTGACCGCCTGCATCGGCCGCTGGAACAGCGGCCGCGTGCCGTTCATCGTCGGTGGCAGTGCGAAGACGCTGGACGATGCCGTGCGCCTGACCCGTGCCGGCGGCGAAGCAGGCGCGGCGGCGGCGATGGTGCTGACCCCGCACGCGCTGGCCGGTGACAACGAAGGCATGGCGGCGTTCTTCGCGCGCCTGGGCACCGAATCGGGCGTGCCGATCATGCTGCAGAACGCGCCGCCGCCGATGGGCGTGGGCCTGGGCGTGGATGCGCTGCTGGCCCTGGCCACGCAGGTGCCGGCGATCACCTACGTCAAGGAAGAAACAATGCCGTCCGGGCATCGCATCACCGCGCTGTCCGAACGGGCTGGCGATGCCGTGCAGGCGGTGTTCGGTGGCGCGGGCGCGCGCTACGTGCTGGACGAGCTGGCACGCGGTGCGGTGGGTACCATGCCGGCCTGCGAGATCACCGAAGTGCACGTGGCGATGCTGGCCGCATACGCCGCCGGTGACCACGAGCGCGCACGCGTATTGTTCGAGCGCACGCTGCCGCTGCTGAGCATGCAGGCGGTGTTCCGCTGGCGGCTGACCAAGGCCGTGCTGCTGCGCCGAGGCATCATCGACTGCGAACATGTACGCGCCCCCGGCCCGGCGCTGGACGCCTGGGACCGCCGGGAACTGGATACCCTGTTGTCCCGCATTGCCGACCTGCTGCCGCTGGACGTTGTGCCCGGCCGCCCACAACGGACCCCTGCATGAGCGCCGTCACCCGCGTCGAAACCTTCATCCTCACCGTGCCACGCAGCACGCCCTACCTGGGGCCATTGGGTATCGGGGAAAGGGTCAACGAGCGTGGCTACCTGGTGCGCCGGGGCAACGGCACGCTGTACCCGACCGTGGACCGCTCGGTGCTGGTACGGGTGACCACCGCCGACGGCGCCGTTGGTTGGGGTGAGACGTACGGCATCTGCGCACCGCGAGCGACCTGCGAAATCATCAACGACCTGCTGGCACCGGAGCTGCTGGGCCGCGAACCGGAAGATGTCGAGGCGATCTGGGACGACCTGTACGGCCTGATGCGCGTGCGCGGCTGCGGCAGCGGTTTCCACACCGATGCCATCGCCGCGCTGGACATCGCGCTGTGGGACCTGCGCGCACGCGCCGCGGACCAGCCGCTGTGGTCGCTGCTGGGAGAGCGGCGCCACGAGCGCATCGCCGGCTACGTGTCCGGCCTGCCCGCGGCCACGCTGGAGGAAAAGGTGGCCATGGCGCGCACGTTCCAGCAGCAGGGCCATACCGCCTTCAAGGTGCACGCGGTGGTCAGCCACGACGGCATTGCCGAAGAGATGGCGGCGCTTCGCCAGGCACTGGGCGCGGACGCCCAGCTGATGGTCGACCTGCACTGGAAGTTCGATCTGGAGGGCGCGCTGCAGTTGGCCCACCAGCTGCAGCCAGTGGGCCTGACCTTCATCGAGGCGCCGCTGAAGCCGGAGGACGTGCCTGGACTGGTCGCGCTGGGCCAGCAGAGCCCGATTCCGGTGGCTGCGGGCGAAGAGTGGCCGACTGATTACGTGGCGAGGCCGCGCGTGGAAGGTGGAAGCCTGGCCTACGTGCAGCCGGAGATGGGCCACACCGGCATCACCCAGTTCCTGCGCATCGCCCGCCTGGCCGCTGCCCACGGCGTACAGGTCGCACCGCACGCCACCATCGGCGGCGGCATCTTCATGGCGGCCAGCCTGCATGCATCGGCGGTGGTCGAAGGGCTGTGGCGGCACGAGTGGCAGCACTCGATCTTCTCGCGCTCGGTGCAGATGCTGGACACCGACATGGCCTATACGCAGGACGGCTACCAGCTGCCCAGCGGCCCCGGCCTGGGTGCGGTTCCCAACGCGACGTTCTGGCAACACGCCGAAGCCGTGGCCTGACCTCAGCCGTTTGTAGCGTCGAGCCATGCTCGACTGCGGCCTTTGTAGAGTTGAGCCATGCTCGACTGTTTTTTCCGCGGTCGAGCACGGCTCGACGCTACAGAGACACGTGGTTACGCCGCCTGCTGCCCCACCAGTGTCATCGGCGAGCGACGTGCCTGGCGCAGTGCGATCCAGGCCAGCACCACCGCGATCGGGTGCAGCACCGCCATCAGCACGAACGCGCGGTCGAAGTTGCCACCGGCCACCAGATGCCCGACCACCTGCGCCGACACCATGCCGCCCAGCGCGCTGCCGCAGCCCACCAGCCCCGCCACCGAAGCGATGTAGCGCGACGGGAACAGGTCCACCGTCATCGTGGTCAGGTTGATCTGATAGGTGAGGTGGGCAAACGTGACCAGGCAGGCCAGCCCCAGCAGCACGGGAATTGGCGGATGCAGGGCCACGAAGATGCCGACCGGTGCCAGGCACGCCGCGCCGATCATCGTGCGCAGGCGGGCCTGCACCGGGTCCATGCCACGCTTCACCAGGCCACCGGAAATCAGGCCACCGCCGACGCTGCCGATGTCGGCGGCCACGTAGACGATCCAGGCCAGGGACGCGACCGCCATCAGGCTCATGCCGCGCGCATCGCCCAGGTATTTGGGGAACCAGAACAGGTAGAAGTACCAGACCGGGTCGGCCACGGCGCGCGAGGCGACCAACGCCCATACCGTGCGGTCGCGCGCCAACCGGCCCCAGACCCCTTTCATGCTCGGTGGCGTCGGTGCGGCCGCGGCCTCGTCGGCTGGAGACGCATCCGAAGCGCTGGCCGCCACTGCGGTCGACTGCTTTCCGGCGCCGCGCGGGTAGGCCCACCACCAGCCGATCATCCACACCAGCCCGGCCAGGCCGGTGATCCAGAATGCCGCGCGCCAGCCGTAGGCGATGGCGATGCCGCCGATCAGCGGCGGTGCCAGGGTGGCGCCGATCATCGCGCCGGCGGTGTACAGGCCCAGGGCAAGGCCGCGCTGCCGCGGCGGGAACTGTTCGGACACCACCTTGGTGCCGACCGTGTAATTGCCCGGCTCGCCCAGGCCCAGCGCGAACCGCGCCGCCCCCAGTTCCACCGCGCTGCGTACGAAGCCGGTAGCGATGTTGGCCAGCGACCACCAGCCCACGAACAGCAGCAGCGCCACCCGCGCGCCCAGCCAGTCGGTGATGCGTCCGGCCATGACGTAGGCGGCGGCATAGGCGAACAGAAACACCTGCACCACCCGCGCGTACTCGATGTCGGACATGTCCAGGTCGGCCTGGATGGTCGTGGCCAGGATCGACAGCGCCTGCCGGTCCAGGTAGTTGATGACGGTGGAAAAGAACAGCAGTCCCAGCAGGACCCACCTAGTCTTGCCCGACCCGCTCACGCGTTCCACCGCTTGGCCATCGACGACACCTCCCCATCGGAAGGCTGCAACGTATTGCTATTGTAGCAACAGGTCAAGTCGCACTGCGGCAGCCCTGTCCGCGGTGCCTCAGCCGATCTCCGCCGCCGCCGTGCGCAGGGCCGCCACCAGTTCCGCGGTGGCCGATTCGGGGATCCAGCCGGACATGGCGATGCCGGCGTGGACCGGGTCGCCCATGGCGATGGCGACGATGTGGTGGTCACGTTCGTCGGCGACGTGCACCCGGGCATGGCCCTGCGCACGGGTCACTGCCAGGGTCGCCAGCAGCTGCTCGATGCCCTCGGGGAACATCGGAATCGGCTTGTCCTGGTAGATCTCGCGCACTTCGTCATCGCTCAGCTGCGCCAGCAGCACGATGCCGATGCCGCTGGTGGTGGCCGGCAGCAGGCCGATGCGGCCCAGGCCCCGTGCCGCCTCGATGCCCGGCGGCGCATGGAACAGGTAGCTGACGCTGTCGTTCCACAGCACGCCCAGTGCCACGGTGTGACCGAAGCGACGCAGGCTTTCCAGCACCGGCAGCGCGCGACGGATCAGGCCGGAGGCGAACAGGCTCTGTGCGGCCAGCACGTGCATGCCCGGGCCGGCGGTGTACTTGCGGTCGGCGGTCTGCCGCGCGATGCCCAGATAGGCCAGGGTCTTGAGCAGGCGGTTGACCCGCGTCGGGTTGGCGTCGAGCTGGCGGGCCAGTTCACGGCAGCCCACCGGCTCGGGCGACGACGCCAGTGCCTGAAGGGTGGCGATGCCGTCGATCAGGCTCTGGTTGGGCTGGGCATTGGGCTTGGTTCGCATGCAGGAAGCGTACTGGCCGGACCCGTGCAATGCCACCAATAGCAACACGCGGGTGCATTCGCGCGGCCTTCTGCGACCTGCGACGATACTGGCGGCCCCACCCGCGAAGCCCCCGATGCGACTGCTGGCCCTGACCTATGGCACCGAAGGCGACACCCGGCCGCTGGTGATGCTGTGCCATGGCCTGCGCCAGGCCGGCCACGAGGTAATGCTGCTGGCCGAACAAGGCACGCTGGGCAGCGCGCGCGAGCTGGGCGTGCCGCACGCGGCGCTGGAAGGCGACATCCACGACGAAGTGGTGGCCCTGGTGGCACGCGGCAACAACCTGGCCGCCGCCTCGCGCGGCCTGGCGCGGATGGCCGGCCGCCACGTGCCCGCCTGGATGGCGCAGGCCGATGTGGCGGCCGCCGGCTGCGATGCCGTGCTGACCGGCGGTCTGGCCGCGGTGGTCGGCCTCAGCGTGGCCGAGCGCCGCGGCCTGCCGGCCATCGGTACCGGCATGATCCCGCTGACGCCGACGCGCGCCTTCGCGTCGCCCTTCCTGCCGCCGATGCCGCTGCCGGGCGTGCTGCGCCGGGCCAGTTACGGGCTGGTCAACCAGGCGGTGTGGCGCACCTTCCGCACGCCGATCAACGCTGCGCGGGCCGCACTGGGGCAACCGCCGCGCCGCACGTTGTGGACCGGCCTGCCGATGCTGTACGGCATTTCCCCGCAGCTGCTGCCGCCGCCTGCCGACTGGCCGGCCGACCATGTGGTGTGCGGGCAATGGCGGATGCCGGAACAACCGTGGTCGCCGCCTGCTGATCTACAGGCCTTCCTCGATGCAGGCCCGGCACCGGTCTATCTCGGCTTCGGCAGCATGACCGGTTTCGACCGCGAGCGCGTGCTGCCGGCCCTGCTGAAGGCGCTGGCGCCACGCCGCGTGCTGCTGTTCCCGGGCTGGGCCGGATTGCCTGCGGGTGCATTGCCAGCGAACGTGTTCGTGCTCGGCCCGACCCCGCATGAAGCACTGTTCCCACGCTGCGCGCTGGCCATCCACCATGGCGGCAGCGGCACCACGCATTCGGCCTGCCGCGCCGGCATTCCTTCGCTGGTGATGCCGTTCGCCGCCGATCAGTTCTTCTGGGCGCGGCGCCTGCAGACGCTGGGCGTTGCGCCTGCGCCGCTGTCACCGAAGCGGTTGGAAGCGGCCTCGCTTACGGCGGCGATTGCGTTCGCCGAGGACAGCGCGACGCGTGCGCGTGCTGCTGCACTAGGCGTAGCGATGGCCAGCGAGGATGGCGTGGCAACGGGTGTGGCGATGATCGAGCGCTGGCTGCAGCCGGTGTAACCCCGCGCGGCCATCAACGCAGGTGCGGAATCACCTGCGCCAGCAGATGCGCATCCTTCAACGCGCCGTGCAGGCCGCGATTGCCGGGAATGCGCAGGCGCTGCAGCACATCGTCCAGCTTGTTGCCCTGGCCCGGCCAACGCCCGCGCGCCAGCTTCAGGCTGCAGGTGATGCGGCAGTACTGCGCCAGGCTGCCAGGCATGCCGGCCAGGCGCAGCTCGTTATCGAGGAAGCCCACATCGAAGGTGGCGTTGTGCGCGACCATCTCGCTGCCACGCAGGAATTCCAGCAGCTCTGCGGCCTTGCTGGAAAACAGCGGCTTGCCGACCAGCATCGCATCGCTGATGCCGTGCACGCGCTGCGCGCCCCAGTCCACCGAGCGCTGCGGCTGCAGGTAGGTGTGGAACTGGCGGCCGGTGAGCTGGCCATCGATCAGTTCCACCGCACCGATTTCGATGACCCGATGGCCCATGCGATGGGAAATGCCGGTGGTTTCGGTATCCAGTGCGACGATGCGGCTCATGCGTGTGGCGGTTTCCTGGTGCGTGCAGTGATGATTTTCGCATGCGCGGCGCGTGTCACCCCAACACCTCCACCGCCCAGTCAATGAACACCCGCAGGCGCTGGCTCATGTGCCGGTTCGGCGGAAACATCACGTGCATCGGCATCGGCGGCAGCTGCCAGTCCTGCAGTACCGGCCGCAGTTCACCGCTGGCCACATGCGGATCCGCCATGTAGCTCGGCAGCGCGACCACGCCCAGGCCCGCCACGCCGGCAGCCAGATAGGCATTGCCATCATCGAAGCCCACTGCATGGCGACCCTGCACTTCAGTGCGCTCATCACCGCGCTGGGCGAGGAACACGCGTGCGCGACCGGTGCGCGGGCTGAGGAAGCCGACCATGTGATGGTCCGGCCCTTCCAGCGCGCGCGGGTGCGCGGGCATGCCGAAGTGCTGCAGGTACGCAGGGCTGGCGTGGAAGCCGATCGGCAAGCTGGCCAGTGGCCGCGCCACCAGCGCCGGATCGGCAGGCGCACCGCCACGGATCACGCAGTCCACGTTGTCGGCGATGACATCGACCTCGCGGTCGCTGACGCCGATGTCCAGCTGGATGTCCGGATAGCGCGCGTGGAAATCCGGCAGCGCCGGCACCAGCTGCAGCCGCGCGTATGGACCGGGCACGTCGATGCGCAGGCGCCCGCGCGGCTGGCTGGCGGCATCGCCGAGCCCGCCCTCCACTTCTTCCAGCTCAGCCAGCAGGCGCGCGATGCGCGGGTAGTAGGCCGCGCCATCGGCGGTGACGCTGACCCGCCGGGTGGTGCGGTTGAGCAGGCGCAGCCGCAGGTGCGCCTCCAGCTGCTGTACCAGCTGGGTGACCGTGGTGCGGCTGACCTGCAGGGTGTGCGCGGCACGGGTGAAGCTGCCGGTTTCCACCACGCGGGCGAAGGCGCGCATCGCCTCGAAACGGTCCATGGGCCGGGCCATGATTGTTTGGGATTGGCAATCAATCTAGGCCGATCATCGCTGTTTATCCAGACAGCGCCGGCGAGCAGCATGGAGGCCTTCCCTCTGGAGCCTCCCCAATGACCCCTCGCGACGTCGTTTTCCCCGCCGGCCGGCAGGCGCTGTACGAGCGCAACCGCTACTCGCCCGCCATCCGTTCCAATGGCTTCCTGTTCGTCTCCGGCCAGGTCGGCAGCCGCGAGGACGGCTCGCCCGAACCGGACTTCGAGACCCAGGTGCGCCGCGCCTTCGACAACCTCAACGCGGTGCTGGCCGCTGCCGGCTGCAGCTTTGATGACGTGATCGACGTGACCGTGTTCATGGTCGACCCGGAAACGAACTTCGAGAAGGCCTGGGCCATCGTGCCCGAGTACTGGGGCGAAGCCCCGCACCCGACCCTGACCGGCATCGGCGTGACCTGGCTGTATGGGTTCCAGTTCGAGATCAAGGTGATCGCGAAGCTGCCCTGACGGGTAGTGCCGGCCGCTGGCCGGCAATGGCAGGCGATTGCCTGCGCTCGTGAGGTTGCCGGCCAGCGGCCGGCACTACCCAGACGAAGGGCACTGCCCCCGCGCGGCCATCACTCCGCAGCAAACTCCAGCGTGCGACGCCAGCGCAGCGGCGTCTGCGCACGCGCCGGGTCAGGCCCAAACCGGGTCAGCCACCCGGCCGCCAGCGCGCGCTCACGCAGGCGCTCGCCGATGCCTTCGGCGGTCTCCACCTCGACATGGGTCACCTTGCCTGCGGCATCCACGTCCATCGCCCAGACCAGCTTGCCCACCCACTCGGCCGGCGGAATGGACGCGTCGTAGTTCGGCCGCCCCGCTACGTAGGGCTGGTCATGCCGCAGGTACAGGGGCGACGCCTCCAGCGTCGGATCCACCCGGATCTGCGCGCTGCCACGGCGTCCATCCCCCAGCACGGCGTCGACGGTCCACATCCCGGCCGCGCCGGTACTGCCGAGGTCAGCGGCATAGCACTTCTTGCGGCCCCGGTAATCCTCGTGGGCCGTGCGCGAGACCTGCACGCCCTTGGCATCACGGATGTCGATGTGCAGGCCCGCCACGTCGGTATCGACGAGATTGGCGGCCACGCAGATGCGGTGATCGTGGTGGCCGTCGGCAATGAACAGCTGGGTCTGCGAGCGCGCGAGGGCATCTGCCGGGGTCGGCGCCCACAGGAATTCCACGTAGACGTCCTCGGCGGCGACTGCGACGGGACTGGCCAGTATCAGCAGCAGGCCTGCTGCGGCAATGCGTGCGGTCATCGTTCCTTCCCTGGTGACGAATCCCGATCCTCGACGATGGTGCGTGGCGGAGCAACCAGGCCGGAGGGTCAGAGCCCTTTCCTGCGGAAAGGGATCCGCCCCCCCATTGATATTGTATCCACAGGAAACCGCTTGCTAGCCTGCCCTCCATGCGCTGGATTGCCCGCCACCTCCGTTCGACCCTGCTGATGCTGCTGATGGCGGCATTCGTGGTCGTGCCGGTGGCCGATGTGCTGGCCTGCGCGGTCGAGCCGCATGAGACGGTCGCGGCCCATGTTGAAGCCGCGCCTGACGATGCAGACGGCGACAGTGACGGCACGCATAACGGTGCCTGCAGCCATAACCACTGCCACCACTCCAACCTGAGCCTGCCGGCCGGCACCGTTGCTGCCTTCGGCACGCCGCTGCCGGCACGCTGGATGGCGGACGGTGACAGCGCGACCTATGCCGTCGCGCAGGATGAACTGAAGCGTCCTCCCCGGGCGTGAGTTGAGCGCGTCCCGCGATCGCGGGCTTCCGTTTCACTCACAACCGGACATCCTTCATGTCGAACTCGACACCTCGGTCGCTGCGTGCGGCCGGGCGGGTCATTGCCGTATTGCTGGGCCTTGCCCCGGCACTGCAGGCGATGGCGCAAGCCGCCCCTTCCTATGACACCCTGCTTGAACGCCTGGACCAGCTGCCCGGCGCCCGCGTTGGCGCGGCCCTGGCCGACGCTGCCGAGGCACGCGCCGAGCAGGCCCGCGCCCTGCCCAACCCATCGCTCTCCTACACCACCGAAAACGCCTGGGGTACCGGCAGCTACGGCGGCATGGGCCGCGCCGACAACGTGCTCACCCTGTCCCAGCCGCTGGAAATCTGGGGCCAGCGTGGTGCACGCGTACGTGCTGCCCGCGCCGAAGCACAGGCCGCAACACTGCGTGGGACGCAGAGCCGCAGTGATGTAGCCAGCCAGCTGGCGGCGTTCTACGCGCAGGCCGAGAGCGCGCTGCGTCGTTACGCCCTGGCCAAGGAAGCGCTGACCCTGACCCGCGACGATGCCGTGGCCGTCGACGCGCTGGTGGAGCAGGGCCGCGAACCGCAGCTGCGCGCGGTGCAAGCGCGCAGCGAAGTGGCCAATGCCACGGCAGCACTGGATGAAGCACAGGCCTTCCGCGATGCGGCTTTGGCGCGGCTGGCGAGTGCGGCCCTGCTGGATGCGCCGGTGCAGTCGATCGACAACAGCCTGCTGGATCGCACGCCGCCGCTGCCACGCGGCGCCGGTGATGCCGCGCTGGCGGTGCGTATCGCCGAAGCCGAGGCACAGGCCAGCACCCGTCTGGTCGACGTGGAGCGCAAGCGTGCCCTGCCCGATCTCAGCGTGACCGCCGCGCAGACCCGTTTCCGCGAGGACCGCGAACAGGCCTATTCGCTGGGCGTGAGCCTTTCGATCCCGTTGTTCGACCGCAACCGCGGCGGCATCCGCGCGGCCAGTGCCGAACAGCGTGCGGCCGAAGCGCGGCTGGACCAGCAGCGTCGCGACAGCGAAGCCGAGCGCCTCGCGGCGGTGGCCGGGCTGAAGGCTGCCGGCAGCCGCACACGCGCCGCCGATGACAGCGTGGTGGCTGCCGAAGAAGCCTACCGGCTGGCCCGCATTGGCTTCGACGCCGGACGCATCTCGCAGCTGGAACTGCGCAGCACGCGCAGTGCCCTCATCGCCGCCCGCAGCAGCGCCGTGGATGCGCGCCTGTCGCGCGTCGGCGCGGAAATCGATCTTGCCCGCCTGGAAGGGCGCGCCCCGTTTGTGGAGGTTCGCTGATGTTCTCCCGTACTTTTTCGTTGATGACCGCTGCACTATTGGGCGCACTGCTGGCCGGCTGCACTGGCACTGCACAGACCCCAACCGCCGCTGCCGACGATGGCCACGGCCATGCACCGGGCAGCGCTGAGAACACCAAAGGCAACGCGCCCGAAGCCGATGAAGGCGTGGTCGCGCTGACGCCGGAACAGATCAAGGCGTCGTCCATCGAAGTGGTCGCCGTCGGTCGAGGCGGTGGCGGCTCCACGCGCCTGTCTGGCCGTGTGGAACCCTCGATCGGCGCGCGCGCGTCGGTGGCGTCCAGCGTGACCGGCCGCGTTGAACGCGTGCTGGTGGCACCGGGCACGGCCGTGAAGCAGAACCAGACGCTGGCCATCGTGCTCAGCGGTGAGGCCGCGGTGCTGCGCGCCAATGCGCTGGCGGCTGCCGCCGAAGCCAAGGCTGCGCGCCTGGCCCACGGCCGTGACAGGGCGCTGGTGGAACAGGGCGTGGTCGCGCGCCAGGAGCTGGAAACCTCGCATGCACGTGCCATGGCTGCGCAGGCGCAGGCGGCGGCGGCACAGGCACAGGCCGCCGCCAATGGCGCACCCGATGCCAGCGGCCGCGTACGCATCACCAGCCCGGTGGCCGGCATCGTCGGCAACGTACAGGTCACGCCGGGCGGCGTGGTCGCTGCCGGCAGCGTGGTGGCCGAGGTCGCCGATCCGGCAATGAACGAGCTGGTGTTCACCGCGCCACCGGCTCTGGCCGCGCAGGTCACGCCGGGCATGACGCTGGAAGTGAGCGTGCCGGGCGGCAGCTTCACCGCCACCGTTACCGGTTCGGCCGCGGATGTGCGCCAGCAGGGCGGCGTGGCGGTGATCCGTGCCATGCCGGTGGACGCCGCGTTGCCGCCAGCCGGTTCGCCGGTCTCGGCCGTGGTGGTCACCGAGGCCCAGGGCGACGCGCTGAGCGTGCCGGCCGATGCGGTGCAGAACGTCGATGGCCGCAGCGCGGTGTTCGTCGCCGTCGACGGCGGCTTCAAGGCGCAGCCGGTGCTGGCCGGCCGCCGTGCCGGTGACCGCATCGAGATCCTCGGTGGCCTGACCGGCAGCGAACGCATCGTCGGCGCCAACGCCTTCCTGCTCAAGGCCGAACTGGCCAAGGGCGAAGCCGAGCACGGCCACTGAGGAGGCGACCATGTTCAAGCTGATCATTGAAACCGCGGTCCGCCACCGCTGGCTGGTGGTGTTCGCCGCCGCCCTGCTCGCGGCCGTCGGCCTGCTGCAGCTGGGCAAGCTGCCGATCGACGCGGTGCCGGACATCACCAACCGCCAGGTGCAGATCAACACCGTGGCCCCGGCGCTGACGCCGGAACAGATCGAACGGCAGGTGACCTACCCGCTGGAAACCGCGCTGGCCGGCATTCCCGGCCTGACCACCACCCGCTCGCTGTCACGCAACGGCTTCTCGCAGGTCACCGCCATCTTCACCGATGCGACCGACATCTACTTCGCCCGCCAGCAGGTGGCCGAGCGCATGCGCGAAGCCGCCGACGATCTGCCCGACGGTGCGTCACCGCTGCTGTCACCGGTCACCACCGGCCTGGGCGAGGTGCTGATGTGGACGGTGGATTTCACCGCGTTCGATCCGGCCCAGCTGGCCAAGCCCGGTGATGCCGGCTGGCAGGCTGGCGAGGTCTACCGCACGCCGGAAGGCACCCTGCTGCGCACGCCGGAAGAACGCGCCACCTACCTGCGCACCGTGCATGACTGGATCATTGCGCCGCAGATGCGCTCCAGCCCTGGGCTGGCCGGTGTCGATACGGTCGGCGGCTACGTCAAGGAATACGGCGTGCACCCGGACAGCGCGCGGCTGGCGGCGCATGGGCTGGGCCTGGCCGACCTGGTCACCGCCCTGCAGCGTTCCAACGTGCAGGCCGGCGCCGGCTTCGTGCAGCGCGCTGGCGAAGGCCTGGTGGTGCGTGCCGATGGCCTGGCGCTGACCACCGACGATCTGGCGCAGGCCCCGGTGGCCACGCGCAATGGCGTGGTGGTGCGCGTGGCGGACGTGGCCGAGGTGGCCTTGAGCCGCGCACCACGCCTGGGTGCGGCCAGCCGCAACGGCCACGAAGCCGTGCTCGGCACCGCGCTGATGATTGCCGGCGGCAACAGCCGCACCGTGGCCCAGGCCGCCGCGGAACGCCTGCAGCAGGTGAATGCCTCGCTGCCACCGTCCATCGTGGCAGTGTCGGTGCTGGACCGCAGCGAGCTGGTCAACGCCACCATCAGGACCGTGGCGAAGAACCTCAGCGAGGGTGCGCTGCTGGTGGTGGTGGTGCTGTTCCTGCTGCTGGGCAACCTGCGCGCAGCGGCGATCACCGCGCTGGTGATCCCGCTGTCGTTCCTGTTCGCCGTGATAGGCATGAACCGCTTCGGCATCAGCGGCAACCTGATGAGCCTGGGCGCGCTGGATTTCGGCATCCTGGTGGATGGCGCGGTGATCGTGATCGAATCCACGCTGCTGATGCTGGGCCAGCGCCGCGCCGAACTGGGCCGCGCGCTGACGGCGATGGAGCGCCTCCGCGTGGCTTCCGATTCGGCCATGAAGATGGCGCGGCCTGCGGCCTTCGGCCAGCTGATCATCCTGCTGGTGTTCGCGCCGATCCTCACCCTGGAAGGCGTGGAGGGCAAGACGTTCCACCCGATGGCGGCCACCTTCATGCTGGCCCTGATCGGCGCCTTCATCTTCTCCTTCACCTTCGTGCCGGCAATGGCCGCACTGCTGGTGCGCGAGCCCACGGTGAAGGACGGCGATGCACATGCTGGCGACGGCGAGCACGAGACGAAACTGATCCGCGTGCTGCGTGCGCGCATCGAGCCGGTGGTCCGTCGTGCAGTCGCGCACCCGCGCACGGTGCTGGCCGGTGCGGTGATGATGGTGGTGGTGGGCATCGGTTCGTTCTCGCTGCTGGGCCGCGAGTTCATGCCCACCCTGGACGAAGGCAACGTGGCGATGCAGGCCCTGCGCGTGCCGTCCACGTCGCTGGAGCAGTCGCTGGCGATGCAGCTGGCGCTGGAAAAAACGTTGGCCGAACAGCCGGAAGTGGAAACGGTGTTCTCGCGCACCGGCACCGCCGAAGCGGCCATCGACCCGATGCCGACCAACATCTCCGACAGCGTGATCGTGCTGAAGCCGCGCGCGCAGTGGCCCGATCCGTCGCTGGACAAGGTAGCGCTGGTGCAGCGCTTCGAGCAGCTGGCCGGGCAGCAGCTGGGCAACAGTTTCGAGTTCAGCCAACCGATCGAGTTGCGCTTCAACGAGCTGATTTCCGGCGTGCGCACGGACCTGGCGGTGATGGTGTACGGCGATGATTTCGCCGCCCTGCAGAAGGTGGCCGAGCAGGTGGCGTTGAAACTGCGCGCGGTGGACGGCGCCGCCGACGTGCGGGTGGAGCAGATTTCCGGCCTGCCCACGCTCAACGTCAGGATCGACCATGTCGCCGCCGCGCAGCATGGACTGACCGCGGCGGACGTGAGTGATGCGTTGTCCACCGGCATCGGTGGTACCGCGGCCGGGCGGATCTTCGAAGGCGACAGACGCTTCGATGTGGTCGTGCGCCTGGACGATGCCGCACGCAACGATCCGGACCAGCTGGCCTCGCTGCCGATCGCCACGCCGGCAGGCCAGGTCGTGCCGTTGTCCTCGCTGGCGCGTATCAGCGTCAGCGAAGGGCCGAACCAGATCAGCCGCAGCGACGGCAGCCGGCGGGTGGTGGTGCAGGCCAACGTGCGTGGGCGCGATCTCGGTGGCTTCGTCAGCGAGGCCCAGGCAGCAGTGGCCGACGTGGCGTTGCCCGCCGGTGCCTACCTGCGCTGGGGCGGCCAGTTCGAGAACCTGCAGCGCGCGGAGAAGCGGTTGGCCACGGTGGTGCCGGTGGTGTTCCTGCTGATCGGCGGCCTGCTGTTCATGGCCCTGCGCAGTGGCAGGGAAGCGCTGCTGGTGTTCAGCTGCGTGCCACTGGCGCTGGTCGGCGGCATCCTCGCCCTGCTGCTGCGTGGCATGCCGTTCTCGGTGTCTGCGGCGGTGGGCTTCATCGCCGTCTCCGGCGTGGCCACGTTGAACGGCCTGGTGCTGATGCAGGCGATCCGCGAGCGGCTGGAGGGTGGCGACCTGCCGATGCAGGCGGCCATCAATGGTGCCGCCAGCCGCATCCGCGCGGTGCTGACCACGGCCCTGGTGGCCATCGTCGGCTTCATACCGATGGCCATCGCCAGTGGTGCCGGCGCGGAGGTGCAGAAGCCGCTGGCGACGGTGGTGATCGGTGGGTTGATCACCGCCACGGTGCTGACCCTGCTGGTGCTGCCGACGTTTGCCGGGCGGCTGGTGAAGCGCTGAGGTGCGTTGGGGTCGGAGCCCTTTCCGATGGAAAGGGATCCGACCCCGGGCCCAGGGTCAGGCCTTCTTCCGCTCGGCGATGTACGCCTGGATCTGCTGTTCCAGCACCGGCAGCGGCACCGAACCCTGCTTCAGGATCACATCGTGGAAGCCCTTGATGTCGAACTTGTCGCCCAGTTCCTTCTCGGCCTGCGCGCGCAGGCGCACGATGGCGATCTCGCCCAGCTTGTAGCTCAGCGCCTGGCCCGGCCAGGAGATGTAGCGATCCACTTCGGTGGTCACTTCATGCTCGCTCAGCGCGGTGTGGTCGCGCAGGTAGGCCAGGGCCTGCTCGCGGGTCCAGCCCTTGCTGTGCACGCCGGTGTCGATGACCAGGCGCGCGGCACGCCACATTTCGTAGGTCAGGCGGCCGAAATCCTCGTACGGGGTTTCGTAGATGCCCATTTCCACGCCCAGCTTCTCGCAGTACAGCGCCCAGCCTTCGCCATAGGCGGAGATGTAGGCGTTGCGGCGGAATTCGGGCAGGTCCTTCTGCTCGGAGGCGATCGCGCCCTGCAGCGCATGGCCCGGGTCGGACTCATGCAGGGTCAGCGCCGGCAGGTTGTACAGCGGGCGCGACGGCAGGTCGTAGGTGTTGACCCAGTAGGTGCCCATGCCACCGCGACCGGCGGTCCAGAACGGGGCGATGTCCGGCGGCACCGGCACGATGGTGAAGCGCGCACGCGGCAGCGTCATGAACAGGCCGAGCTGGCCATCGGCGCGCTTGGAGATCCATGCAGCGCGCGACAACAGCTCTTCCGGCGTCTTGGCGTAGAACTGCGGATCGGTGCGCAGGAAGGTGAGGAATTCGGCGAAGCTGCCCTTGAACTGCACCTGCTGGATGATGTCGTTCATCTCCTTCTGGATGCGCGCCACCTCACCCAGGCCGATGCGGTGGATCTCATCCGGCGACAGGTCCAGCGTGGTGTATTCGTGGATCTGCTGCTTGTAGAAGGCCTTGCCGCCCGGCATGGCCTCGGCGGCCAGGGTGGTGCGCGCCTGCGGCACGTATTCGCTGACGAAGAAGGTGCGCAGCTGCTGGAAGGCCGGCACCACCTTGCCGCTGATGGCCGCCGCGGCCTGTTCGCGCAGGGCGGCCTGTTCGGCGGCCGGGATGCTGGCGGGCAGCTTCTTGAACGGCGCGTACAGCGGCGAGGTCGTCAGGTCCTTCAGCTCGGCGACGGTGGCGATGGAGACCTCGCGGCCGTCCAGCACCGCGCGCGGCACGCTGAAACCACGCTTGAGGCCGGCGCGCATGTTGTCGGTCTGCTGGCCGAAGTAGCGCGGCACGTCGTTCAGGCGGGCGATGTAGTTGCGGTAGTCCTGCGCGGTCTTCATCTCGCGCCGGGCCATGAAGGACAGGTTGGACCAGAACGAGGAATCCGAATTGAACGGCATCTCGTAGGTGCGCAGGCGCGTGGCTTCGGCCAGGTTGAAGACCTGGTCGCGGTAGATCGCGTAGTTGACCTGGTTGTCGGCCGACAGGGCGTTGACGTCGATCTTCTTCAGGTCGGCCAGGGTTTCGTCCCAGACCTTCAGGCGGGCCTGCTGCGCGGCCGGGCCGACATCAGGCATGCGGGTCGCGTTGGCCGGCGCATCCTCGTCCTCGCTGGCTTCGCCACCGCCATCCTGGCGCCACTTCCACTCCTTCTCGTACAGCGCACGGAAGGCGGCATCGGCGGCCGATTCGGCGGCCATGCTGGCCGGAGCGGCGGCCGGCGGCGCAGCCAGGGCGACCGCGGGGGCGGACAGGGCAATCAACAGAGCTACGGCGAGGCGGGTTTTCACGAGCACAGGTTCCCGGGAAGGCAGATCCCGATGATCGCACCGTGCAGGGCCCGAGGCATGGGACGAAGGTCCTGCCTGCTCCCGGCGCTACCAACGAACATACGGTAGATCCACGCCATGCGTGGATGCGCCGGGATCCGGCCGGGGTCAGAGCCCTTTCCTGCGGAAAGGGATCCGACCCCTGGCCTCAATGGCTCGCCTTGTCCCGCTTCCAGCCGCGGTGCTGGATGTCCAGGTGCAGGCTGTACAGGGCGGTGAACGCCGGGAACAGGTTCTGCAGCACGCCCACCGAGTCCTGCTTGGCCGAGAACAGGAAGTAGCTCAGGGTCATCAGGCTGCCGACCACGCTCATGTACCAGAACAGGCGCGGGATGACCGGCTTGCCGGCACGCTTGGACGCCACGAACTGCACCAGCCAGCGGCCGCCGAACATCAGTGCGCCGGTGTAGCCGATCAGCTTCCAGCCGGTGACGTGCAGGCCGGTCCAGTACAACCAGGTCAGTGGCTGGTCGAGCCAGTGCAGCTCCATCAACGCTCCTCCACCGCAGTGCGCTTGCTGCGGGTGATCAGCCACGCCACGCCGCGCAGGTCGCGGATGCCGACCAGGGCGCGGCCCAGGTTGTTGTACTTGGACACGCCGGCGGTACGGTGGCGGTGGTTGACCGGCACGCTGGTGGTCTTCCAGCCGGCGCGCTGCATCAGCGCCGGCAGGTAGCGGTGCATGTGGTCGAAGTACGGCAGGTCGAGGAAGGCCTCGCGCTCGAACAGCTTGATGCCGCAGCCGGTGTCGGGGGTATCGTCGCGCAGCATGCGCGCGCGGATCGCGTTGGCCCACTTGCTGGCCCAGCGCTTGCTGCCACTGTCCTGGCGGTTGACGCGCCAGCCGGCGAACAGCTTCACCTGCGCATCAGCGCTCTGCCGCGCAGCCAGTAGTTTCGGAATATCGGCTGGGTCGTTCTGGCCGTCGCCATCGAGGGTGGCGATCCACGGCGCGCGGGCATTTCGCACGCCGGTGCGGACGGCGGTGCTCTGCCCGCTCTGGCTGACATGGTGCAGCACGCGCAGTTCCGGGGTGCTGGCCTTCAGGCCCTGCAGCACGGCCAGGCTGTCATCGCGCGAGTTGTCGTCCACGTAGACGATCTCGAACGGCAGATGGCCGCGCAGCGCGGCGACGATCTCACCGACCAGGGGCGCGACATTGTCGCGCTCGTTGAACACCGGGACGACAACGGAAAGCTCGGGGTGGCTCATGGGTCACTCGGCCAGCAGGGATACAAAGACCGCGCATTCTCCGAAGCCGAGGTTATCCGAAGATGAATCCGGCTGCGTGAGGGTCACTCCTCAGGCACGATCGCCAAAATACTCGCGACACCACTGCACGACCGGCGGCAGGCCCTGCTCGATCGGGGTGACCGCATCAAAGCCGAAGGCGTCATGGGCCCGCCGGGTGTCGGCCATCGTGCGCACCATGTCGCCTGGCTGCATCGGCTTGTAGACCTTCTGCGCGGGGCGGCCGGCGGCCTGCTCGATCACGCTGATGAAGCGCTCCAGCTCGACCGGCGTATGGTTGCCGAGGTTGAACGCCCGGTGCGGCACCACGTCGGTGCTGGGGTTCGCGAGGGCGCCGAGGATGCCCGATACGATGTCGGAAACATGTGTGAAATCGCGCTGCATGCGCCCTTCGTTGAACACATCGATCGGCCGCCCGGCCAGCACCGCGCGCGAGAACAGCAGCGGCGCCATGTCCGGCCGGCCCCACGGGCCGTACACGGTGAAGAAGCGCAGGCCGGTGGCATGCAGGCCGTACAGCTGCGCATAGGTGTAGGCCATCAGCTCGTTGGCCGCCTTGGTGGCCGCATACAGCGAGCGTGGCTGGTCCACGCGCTGGTCCTCGGAGAACGGCGGCGTGGCCGAATCGCCATACACCGAGCTGCTGGAGGCATACACCAGGTGCTGCACGCCACGGTGGCGGCACAGCTCGAGCATGTTGACGAAGCCGGTCAGGTTGCTGTCGACGTAGGCATGCGGGTTTTCCAGCGAGTAACGCACGCCGGCCTGGGCGGCCAGGTGGATCACTGCCGTCGGCTGCACCTCATCGAACAGCGCAGCCAGGCCCTGCTGGTCGGTCAGGTCCAGGGTGCGCAGGTCCAGGCCCGGGCACAGCGCAGCCACGCGATCGCGCTTGATCTGCGGGTCGTAGTAATCGTTGAAGTTGTCCAGGCCGACCACGGCCTGGCCGGCCTCCAGCAGCGCGCGGGCGGTGTAGGCACCGATGAAGCCGGCAGCGCCGGTGAGCAGGATGGTCATGGAAGAGACTCTGTAACGAAGTTCAGACGGTGGATGTTACCGGTCTCAGAAGAAACCGAAGCGCTTTCTGGCGACGTTTACCCGACCCGGCACGATCACGTCCTGGATGCTCTTCGCATCGAAGCGATCCAGCAGGGCCTCGGCGTCCTTCTTCAGCTTCAGGTCCATCTCCTCCGGATACAGGGCAACGATGGACATGAACTCGATGGTCCGGGCGTCGTCCAGCTGCAGCGTGCCGAAGCCATCGGGCGCGGTGACCGGCGGCAGCACGATGGCGCCATCGAAACCCACGCCCGGGGCGTAGGGCTCGGCCGGGTGGCCGTTGGGAATGGTGTGGCCGAAGCCGAGCCAGGTGTCGTACTCGTGCGGCAGCCGTGCCAGCGTCTTCAGCAACCGCACCGGCCAGTAGTTCCGCTCGTCTTCGAAGGCATCACCGCTGATCGGCCAGTCGGCCGGCAGGGTCACCATCAGCTCCATGTATGCCGAGCCGGGCGCACCTTCGGGCAGGGTCATCGGCAGGTCGCTCATGCCCGAGGTCACCAGGCGCAGGTACGGAAACGGCTCGCTGGCCGGCACCACGTGCACGTCGATATGCACGAGGTCGGAGATGATTTCGTGGAATACGCCGGAGATCGGCCCCAGGTGGCGCTCGATGTGCGCGCTGATGGCCTCGATGTGCGATTCACCCTGGGCCGGGGTGAAGTTCTTCTCGCGGCTGTGCACCAGGATCGGGCTGCCGCCCGGGCTGACGTCGTCGATGTCCATGCTCATTCCTGCTCCCTGGATGAGCCGCGGCACGAAGCCGTCCCGCGGCGTGTGCGTTTCCCTGCCGAGCGCTGCTGCAGCGCTGCCGCGCTCAACCCTGGCGGGTGCGCAGCTTTTCGAGCACGCCGTCCAGCGTGTCCAGATCGGTGTAATGGATGATCAGCTTGCCCTTGCCGCCGCGGCCGTGGTTGATGGCCACCTTGGTGCCCAGCGATTCGGACAGCTCGGTTTCCAGCGAGGCGATGTCGGCCTGCTGCACCTTCGGCGTGGCCACCGGACGGTTGCTCGGCACCTTGCCGGCGGCGAAGGCCTGCGCACGGCGCTCGACCTCGCGCACCGACCAGCCTTCATCGGCCGCTTCCTGCGCCAGCTTGCCGGCCAGTTCCGGGGCCAGGGTCAGCAGCGCGCGGGCGTGGCCCATTTCCAGGCGGCGGGTTTCCAGCAGCAGGCGGATGGCCACCGGCAGTTCCAGCAGGCGCAGCAGGTTGGACACCGCCGCGCGCGAGCGGCCGACGGCCTCGGCGGCCTCGGCGTGGGTCAGGGTGAACTCGCTGATGAGGCGCTGCAGCGCTTCGGCTTCTTCCAGCGGGTTGAGGTCTTCGCGCTGGATGTTCTCGATCAGCGCCATCGCGATGACGGTGCGGTCTTCCAGCTCGCGCACCACCACCGGCACTTCGTCCAGCCCGGCCAGCTGCGATGCACGCCAGCGGCGCTCACCGGCGACGATTTCGTAGTTGCCCGCCGGCAGCTGGCGCACCAGGATCGGCTGGATCACGCCCTGCGACTTGATCGAATCGGCCAGCTCGGAGAGCTTTCCTTCGTCCATCTCGCGGCGCGGCTGGTACTTGCCCGGCTGCAGCTGGCCCACGGCCAGCTTGCGCAGCACTTCACCCGGCAGGGGCTCGATGACCGCAGTGGTGGCCTGCACCTGGCTGGCTGCGCCCTTGGGGCCCAGCAGGGCGTCCAGTCCGCGGCCGAGGCCTCGCTTCTTGGCTGCAGGCTTGCTGGTCATCAGGCGGTCTCCACGGCCTTGGCGGCCTTGTTGCGTTCGTTGTTGCGGCGGATGATCTCGCCGGCCAGGCCCAGGTAGGCCACGCCACCGCGCGAGGCGCGGTCGTAGCCGACGATGCTCTGGCCGTGGCTGGGGGCCTCGGCCAGGCGCACGTTGCGCGGCACGATGGTGCGGAACACGCGGTCACCGAAGTGCTCGGTCAGTTCGGCCGACACTGCGTTGGCGAGGTTGTTGCGCACGTCGAACATGGTGCGCAGCACGCCCTCGATCTCCAGCACCGGGTTGAGGTTGGTGCGCAGCGCTTCGATGGTTTCCACCAGCGCGCTCAGGCCTTCCAGCGCGTAGTACTCGCACTGCATGGGCACCAGCACCGAATCGGCGGCGGCCAGCGCGTTGAGCGTCAGCAGCGACAGCGCCGGCGGGCAGTCGATCAGGATGTAGTCGTATTCGTCACGGATCGGCGCCAGCGCGCGCTTCAGGCGCTGCTCGCGCTCTTCCTGCGCCATCAGCTGGATCTCGGCCGCGGTCAGGTCGATGTTGCCCGGCAGCAGGTCGTAGCCCTCGGCGGTGGCCACGCGCACGTCCGCTGCCTTGGCTTCGCCCAGCAGCAGATCGTAGGTGGAGGAGACCAGCTCGCGCTTGTCCACGCCACTGCCCATGGTCGCGTTGCCCTGCGAATCCAGGTCGACCAACAGCACGCGCTTGGGTGCGTTGGCCAGGGAAGCGGCCAGGTTGACGGCGGTCGTGGTCTTGCCGACGCCACCCTTCTGGTTGGCGATGGCGATGATGCGGGCCATGCGGGTGTGCCTCGTCGACGTGTGCTGGGACCGGTCATTATGCGTACAACCGGCCCCGTGCGGAAATCATGGATCGCCAACCCGTTGTTTCGCAAAGGGCTGGCGGCGGGGTTCAGGGGCCTGTAACGGTGACCAGATGGCGTTCGCCGGCCAGGCCGGGCACGCTCAGCGGGGTCACCTCGCGCACCTGCCAGCCTGCCGGCAGGGCCGCGATCTCGTCATGCGGGTAGACACCCTTCATGGCCAGCAGCACGCCACCGGGGCGCAGCAGGTGGCCACCGACGCGGACGATGCCGGCCAGGGTGTCCATCGCGCGCGCGGTCAGCTGGTCGTAGCGGCCGGCCTCGTCCAGCGCCTCGGCGCGCGACTCGGCCACGCGTGCATTGGTCAGGCCCAGCTGGCGCACGGCCTCGCGCATGAAGCGCGCCTTCTTGCCGTTGCTCTCCACCAGGGTGACCTGCAGGCCCGGGCAGGCGATGGCCAGCGGGATGCCCGGCAGCCCGGGGCCGGTACCGAGATCGGCCAGGCTGCCATCGGCCACGAACGGCTGCATCGCCAGCGAATCGAGCAGGTGGCGGGTGACCATTTCCTGCGGATCGCGGATGGCGGTGAGGTTGTAGGTGCCGTTCCAGCGGTGCAGCAGCGCCAGGTAGCGCAGCAGCGGCGGCGCCAATGCGGCCGCCAGGCCCATGCTGGCCAGGCCCTGTTCCAGCGTGGAGACCACGCCGGCGGGAAGATCGTGTTCGCTCATGCCGTCATTATCGCCGGTTTTGGCCGCCGGTTCGCCGCTTCGGTGCGTCGCTTCAATGCGGATACCAGGCCAATGCCGCGCGGAACTGGCCGCTGGCCTGCCATTCGTGCAGGTGCCAGCGCTCGGCCTGGCCCAGTTCGGCGTCGCACCAGCGCAGGTGCAGGGCACCATCGGCGCCGGGCGCCAGCTGCAGGCGGTGCAGGCCGAAGGAGATGCCCTGGCCGTGCGCCTTGAGCAGCGCTTCCTTGGCGCACCACACGCGGAAGAACCAGTGTTCGCGCTCGTCGGCAGCCAGCCCTTGCAGCCAGGCCACTTCGTCGGGGTGGAAGAAGCGCTGGATGATTTCCAGCAGCCGCGGGCGCGGGCGCAGCAGTTCCAGGTCCACGCCCAGCCGCACGCCCTCGCCCAGCGCCACCAGCAGCACCTCGCCGCTGTGGCTCCAGCCGGTGCCGAAGTGGGCCAGCGCGCCGGCCAGTTCCGGCCGGCCCTTGTCGTCGCGCACCAGCGGCAGGGCGTCGGGTTCGCCGCCCAGCGCCTGCGCCAGCACCTGCCGGGCCTGCGGCTCACCGCGCTGGCCGGGCACATGCGGGCAGCGCCAGACCGTCACCGGGCCGAAGCGCCAGGGGCCGTCGAGGGTGGCTGGCAGGCTCATCCGCACGCGCCCGTCACGGGATTGCACGACGGTTTCACGGCACTGCGGGTCAACTGGTCCCCGTCCCTTCCCCTTCCAGAGGTCACGTTCATGGGCATCATCATCTGGCTGATCGTTGGCGGCATCGTGGGCTGGCTGGCCAGCATCATCATGCGTCGCGACGCCCAGCAGGGCATCATCCTCAACGTCGTGGTGGGCATCGTCGGCGCGCTGATTGCCGGCTTCCTGTTCGGCGGCGGCATCAACGATGCCATCACCCTGCGCACGTTCCTGTTCTCGCTGATCGGCGCGGTGATCCTGCTGGCCATCGTCAACCTGTTCACCCGCAAGAGCATACGGTGATCTGAACGGTAGCGCCGGGCCATGCCCGGCGTTTCCCTGCCGCCGCTGCGCTCGCCGGGCATGGCCCGGCGCTACCGGTTCAACCGATCTGCACCCACGCCGGCGCATGGTCGCTGGGGCGTTCCCAGGTGCGCGGCTCGCGGTCGATGCCCGAGGCCACCGCGCTGGCCTTCAGCGCATCGGAGACCAGGGTCAGGTCGATGCGCAGGCCCAGGTTGCGGCGGAAACCGGCAGCGCGGTAATCCCACCAGCTGAACACGCCAGCCTCGTCGTTGTGCAGGCGGAACGCATCATGCAGGCCCAGCTGCAGCAGCTTCTGCAGCGCACCGCGCTCGGCGGTGGAGGTCAGGATGTGGTTCTCGTTCCAGACCTCGGGGTCGGGCACGTCGCGCACGTCCGGGGCGATGTTGAAGTCGCCCATCACGATCAGCTTCGGATGGCGCTGCAGTTCCTGCGCGATCCAGGCGTGCACCGCTTCCAGCCAGCGCAGCTTGTACTCGTACTTGTCGGTGCCGACGTCCTGGCCGTTGACCACGTACAGGTTGATCACCCGCAGGTCGCCGAAGGTACCGGCGATGACGCGCTTCTGCTCGTCCTCGAAGCCGGGGATGCCGATCTGCACGTCCTGCGCCGGCTCACGCGACAACAGCGCCACGCCGTTGTAGGTCTTCTGGCCGGCGAACACGCTGCGGTAACCGGCGGCGATCAGCGCCGAATCGGGGAACTTGTGGTCCTCCAGCTTGGTTTCCTGGATACCGACGATGTCCGGGCCGAAATCCTTGAGCCACTGCTCCAGGTGCGGCAGGCGGACATTGAGCGAATTGACGTTCCACGAGGCGATTTTCATGGGGCCATTCTACCCGGCCCCGCTTTGGTAGACGCCAACCTTGGTTGGCGCGTGAATCTCCCGCGTGCGCAGATCCCGTCAGTAGAGCCACGCCATGCGTGGCTTCACCGAACCAGCAGCCTCAACAACCCCGCAATCTTCGAATACGGCGGCCGCAGCCGGTCACTGGCCGCCCAGCGCGACTGCCACAGCACCGGCAGCCGCTTGCTCATGGCATCGAAGCCGGCCCAGCCGTGGTAGGCGCCCATGCCACTGGCCCCCACCCCGCCAAACGGCAGGCCGTCGGCGGCGAAGTGCAGCAGCGTGTCGTTGACCGTCACCCCACCGGCAACCACCTGGCCGAGGATCCGCTCCACCGTCGCCGTGTCATGGCTGAAGGGGTACAGCGCCAGCGGCCGGTCGCGCGACAGCACATCGGCCAGCGCCGCCTCCAGATCCGGGTAACCCCGCACCGGCAGGATCGGCCCGAAGATCTCCTCACGCATCAGGTCCAGGTCATCCGGCGGATCCAGCACCACGGTCGGCACCAGCAGGCGCTCGCGGTCGGCGCGCGCGGGGTCCACCTGCGCCAGCGGAATCACCGGCACGCCGCGCTCGCGTGCCTGCGCCAGGTAACCCTGCAGGCGCTGGTACTGGCCTTCGTTGATGATGCGCGTGTAGTCGCCGGCATCGCTGAAGTCGCCATAGCGCTCGCGCACCTGCTGCTGCAGCGCCTGCACGAACTCACGCTGGCGCGCCGTGTCGATCAGCACGTAGTCCGGTGCGATGCAGGTCTGGCCCGCGTTGAACCACTTGCCGGTGGCCAGTCGCGCGGCGGCCTTTTCCAGCGGGAAATCGCGGCAGACAATCGCCGGCGATTTGCCGCCCAGCTCCAGCGTCAGCGGCACCAGATGCTCGGCTGCGGCGGCCATCACCTTGCGCCCCACCGCCGTCGAGCCGGTAAACAGCAGATGGTCCAGCGGCAGCGAGGACACCGCCGCGGCTACGTCCGCCCCGCCCTGCACCACCGCCACCCGATCGGGCGGGAACACGCTGGCCAGCAGATCGGCCAGGAACGCGCTGGTGCGCGGGGTGTGTTCGGAAGGCTTCAGCAGCACGTGGTTGCCCGCGGCGATGGCCGTGACCAGCGGCACCAGCGCCAGGGTGACCGGGTAGTTCCAGGGTGAGATCACCCCGACCACGCCCAGCGGCGTCGGCCGCAGCTGCGCGCGCGCCGGCCACAGCTTCCAGCCGGCCGATGCCCGCTGCGGCTTCGACCAGCGCCGCAGGTGCCGGCGAAGGTGGTGGATGGCCGACAGCACGCTCATGCCATCGGCCAGCTTCGATTCGACGTGGGCGCGGTGACCGAAGTCCTCGGCGATGGCCTGGGCCATTTCGTCCATGCGCGTCTGCAGCGCCTCGCGCAGGCGGCGCAGGTCGGCGTCGCGCTGGTCAAGCGAAGGGCGCTGGGCCTGCCAGGCGCTGCGCAGGGTGTGCAGGATGGCGGGGAGGTCGGCGGCTGAGTGGCTCATTCCGCGACTATACGGCGTGCGCACGTGAGGTGACCGGTAGTGCCGGCCGCTGGCCGGCAACCTCATCGATCTCCGGCAGGCATCGTGCGTTTGCCGGCCAGCGGCCGGCACTACCAAACGAAAAGGCCGCGGTCTGCACCGCGGCCCTTGAAACCCCGGTGGGTGCCGACCGTTGGTCGGCACGCCGGTTACTTGGTGATGTCCACGTTCTTCGTTTCACGCAGGAACAGGCCGCCGATCACCACCGACATCAGCGCGATGATGATGGGGTACCACAGGCCGTAGTACAGGTTGCCGGTACCAGCCACCAGCGCGAAGGAGATCGCCGGCAGGAAGCCACCGAACCAGCCGTTGCCGATGTGGTACGGCAGCGACATCGAGGTGTAGCGGATGCGGGTCGGGAACAGTTCGACCAGGTAGGCGGCGATCGGGCCGTAGACCATGGTCACGTACAGCACCAGCAGCCACAGCATGAAGATCGTGCCGGCGATGTTGATGCGCGAGCCATCGGCCTTGGCCGGGTAGCCCGCCGTGGTCAGTGCACCCTTCAGTTCGGCACCGAAAGCATCGGCCTTGGCCTTGCCTTCTTCCTTGGTCAGGCCAGCGGCCTCGTACGAGGTGACGCTGGCGCTGCCCACGTTCACCATGGCCAGCGAACCGGCAGCGGCCGGCTGCACGTCATACGGCACGCCCGCCTTGGTCAGCGCGGCGGTCGCCACGTCGCAGGAGCTGGTGAACTTGCGCAGGCCGACCGGATCGAACTGGAACGAGCAGGTGCTCGGATCAGCCACAACCAGCGCCGGCGAGTTGCTGCGCGCTTCTTCGATGGCCGGGTTGGCGAAGTGGGTCAGGCCCTTGAAGATCGGGATGTAGGTGACGGCAGCCAGCAGGCAGCCGGCCAGGATGATCTTCTTGCGGCCGATACGGTCGGACAGCCAACCGAAGAAGATGAAGAACGGCACGCCCAGCGCCAGCGCGGCGGCGATCAGCAGGTAGGAGGTGGTGGCGTCGACCTTCAGCATGCTGCTCAGGAAGAACAGCGCGTAGAACTGGCCGCCGTACCAGACCACGGCCTGGCCGGCTGCGGCACCCAGCAGGACCAGCAGCATCAGCTTCAGGTTGCCGCCCTTCAGGCTGTCACGGAACGGGGTCTTGGAGCCCTTGCCTTCCGCCTTCATCTGCTGGAACAGCGGCGATTCGCTCAGCTGCAGGCGGATCCACACCGAAATGCCCAGCAGCACGATCGAGACCAGGAACGGAATGCGCCAGCCCCAGGCTTCGAAGGCTTCGTTGCCCAGGAAGTAGCGGCAGGCCAGGATGATCAGCAGCGACATGAACAGGCCGAGCGTGGCGGTGCACTGGATGAAGCTGGTGTACAGGCCGCGCTTGTTTGCCGGGGCATGTTCGGCCACGTAGGTGGCCGCGCCACCGTACTCACCACCCATCGCCAGGCCCTGGGCCAGGCGCAGCACGATCAGGATCACCGGTGCGGCGAAACCGATCGAGGCGTAGTTGGGCAGCACGCCGACCAGGAAGGTCGAGATGCCCATGATGAGGATGGTGACCAGGAAGGTGTACTTGCGGCCGATGCGGTCGCCGAGGCTGCCGAAGAAGGCCGCACCGAACGGACGCACGAAGAAGCCGGCAGCGAAGGCCAGCAGGGCGAAGATCATGCCCGTGGTTTCGTTGACGCCACTGAAGAACTGCTTGGCGATGATCGCGGCAAGCGAGCCGTACAGGAAGAAGTCATACCACTCGAAAACGGTACCCAGGCTGGACGCGAAGATGACCTTCTTGTGTCCCTGGGTGAGTTCGGATTTCGCCGGTGCAGGTGTTGTTGACATGGGACGCTTCCCCTCCGAAGCAATCGTTGTTGGTGGGTGCCGACCGTTGGTCGGCACTCGATCTAGGCAGGTGCCGACCGTTGGTCGGCACTTATTCAGAAGCTGTACTTCGTGGTGAACTGCAGACGGTTGATGTCGCCCTTGCGCCCATCTTCGATCTCACGCACGCCGTACATGTACTCGGCACCGATATCGACCTTGGGCATCGGCGTGTAGAAGATGTTGCCGCGGATGCTCTGCACGCTCTTGGTGACCAGCGGCCCCAGGCTGCCGTCGTTGTCGTAGTCGCTGCGGGCGTAGATCAGGTTGGTGCGCAGCTTCGGCGAGAAGGCATGGCGCCAGCCCACGTAGCCGGCCAGCACACCGGTCGGGTTCAGTTCGTCGCGGGCGATGTCATAGGCGGTATCCGCAGTGACGCCCAGGCCGATGTAGCGGGCGATGCCCTCGCCACCGGTCAGCTGGTAGTGCAGCGAATCGTTGCCGCCCATCACCCACTTGCCGCCCAGGGTCAGGCCGCCGGCCACCTTGTCGGCCTTGGCGCCGGTGGCCTGGTTGTCGACCTTCAGCTGGCGGACGATGCCGCCGACGCCGAAGGTGCCCCAGTCGCCCTTCCAGCCATAACGCATCGTCAGGTCGGGCAGGCTGCCACGGTCGGAGTTGGCGCTGGCGTTGGTCCACACGCCGGTGACCGGGTTGCGGGTACCGGTGAGGGTGGTCGTTTCCGGGTTTTCCAGGGCGACGCTGAAGCCGCCCTGGGTGTAGCGCACCTGGGCCTGACGCACGAACACCACGCCATCGGTCGGGCCAACGAAGTCGACCGCTTCCGGCAGTGCCGCCGCATCCATGAAGTTGGACCAGGTCTGGCCGGCCAGCCAGTTGTTCCAGTACATGTAGGCGTGGCGCAGCGTCACGCCATAGGTGTTGGTGGCGGTCTGGTTGCCCAGCGAGTTGCCGAAGAAGTCCATCTCGAACATCGCGCCGGCCTTGTTGCCCGATTCGCTGACGTTGTCGATGCCGATGTTGAAGCGCGAGAACTTGGCGTGGGCGTTGTAGTCCACGTCCGAGCGCTTGCCCGAGCCGCCGGCACCGGCCACCGGGGTCTGGCCCGGCAGGTACAGCGCGCGGCCGGTGGCATCGTCGGCCAGCTGGCCATCGCTGGTCTGGGTGGCCATGAAATCGGCCTTGATGAAGCCGCCGATCTTGACCGTGGTGCCCGGCGCGGCGCCCGGGGTGATGGTGGTGACCTGGATCGGCTGCTTGCCGGCCGGCACCTGCGCGACCGGCTTCTGCTCGGCCTGCACGGCGCGGACATCGGTCACGGCCTGCTGGGTCTGCACGATCTGGGTCTGCTGTTGCTGCTGCGAGGACAACAGCGCCTGGACCTGGCGTTCCAGCTCGGCAACGCGTGATTCAAGCGCTTTCTCTTTGGCGGTCTCTGCGAACGCCATGCCCGGTGCGACCAGGGCGACCAGCAGGCAGGCCGCCAAAGGTTTGCGCACGGCTTTCAACGTACGGTGGCTCATGTTGCCCTCTCTCCCAAGTGGCAAGGTGATGCCGCGCGTGGGGCACGGTCGAGCCGAGACTGCGGGGCGTTTATGTATAGCGGTATTCGCCATTGGTCGAACCCGGGCCTGCAGGGCGCCGACTTTCGACCATGGTCTAAGCGCCGTGGTGACGCGACCGGGGGTGGATGGGGCAAACTGGTGGCGGAGGGTCGTTGCAATGCTGCGACCGCACATACAAAGTCAACGTGCAAGTGAGGGTGCCATGGCTGATATCTACCCCGTCGATCCGCAGTTCGCCGCCAAGGCACGCATCGACAAGACGTCTTATGAGCAGCAGTACCAGGCTTCGGTGTCCGACCCGGATGCGTTCTGGGGCAAGGCCGCCGAGCGGCTGGACTGGATGCGCAAGCCGACGAAGATCAAGAACGTCAGCTACGACCTGGCCGACTTCCACATCAAGTGGTTCGAGGACGGCGAGCTCAATGCCAGCGTGAACTGCCTGGATCGCCAGCTTGAAAAGCGCGGCGACAAGACCGCCCTGCTGTTCGAACCGGACGGCCCGGACGCGCCGGTCCAGCACGTGACCTACCGCGAGCTGTACGAGCGCACCTGCCGCCTCGGCAACGCACTGCGCAACCTGGGCGTCAAGAAGGGCGACCGGGTCACCATCTACCTGCCGATGATCGTCGACGCGGCCGTGGCCATGCTGGCCTGCGCGCGCATCGGTGCGATCCACTCGGTGGTGTTCGGCGGCTTTGCTCCGAACTCGATCGCCGACCGCGTCAGCGACTGCCAGAGCAAGCTGATCATCACCGCCGACGAAGGCCTGCGCGGTGGTCGAAAGATTCCGTTGAAGGCCAACGTCGATGCCGCGCTGAAGCTGCCGGGCACCAACACGGTTGAAACCGTGCTGGTGGTGCGCCACACCGGCGGCGCGGTCGACATGCAGGCCCCGCGCGACCGCTGGTTCCACGACGTAGTGGACAGCCAGCCGTCGACCTGCGAGCCCGAGCGCATGAACGCGGAAGACCCGCTGTTCATCCTCTACACCTCCGGTTCCACCGGCAAGCCGAAGGGCGTGCTGCACACCACCGGCGGCTACCTGCTGTACGCGGCCTACACCCATGAAGCGGTGTTCGACCTGCGCGAGGACGACATCTACTGGTGCACCGCCGACGTCGGCTGGGTCACCGGCCACAGCTACATCGTGTACGGCCCGCTGGCCAACGGCGCGACCTCGCTGATGTTCGAAGGCGTGCCGAACTACCCGGACACCTCGCGCTTCTGGAACGTGATCGACAAGCACAAGGTGACGATCTTCTACACCGCCCCGACCGCCATCCGCGCACTGATGCGCGAGGGCGAGGAGCCGGTGAAGAAGACCTCGCGCGCCTCGCTGCGCCTGCTTGGCAGCGTCGGCGAGCCGATCAACCCGGAAGCCTGGCGCTGGTACTACGAAGTGGTGGGCGACAGCCGCTGCCCGATCGTCGATACCTGGTGGCAGACCGAGACCGGCGGCATCCTGATCTCGCCGCTGGCCGGCGCGATGGACCTCAAGCCGGGTTCGGCCACCCTGCCCTTCTTCGGCGTACAGCCGGCGCTGGTCAATGCCGATGGCGAAGTGCAGGACGGCCCGACCGAGGGCAACCTGATCATCCGTGATTCCTGGCCGGGCCAGATGCGCACGGTGTACGGCGACCACCAGCGCTTCATCGATACGTATTTCCGCACCTACCCGGGCAGCTACTTCACCGGCGACGGTTGCCGCCGCGATGAGGATGGCTACTACTGGATCACCGGCCGCGTGGACGATGTGATCAACGTATCCGGCCACCGCATCGGCACCGCCGAAGTGGAAAGCGCGCTGGTGTCGCACCCGAAGGTGGCCGAAGCGGCTGTCGTCGGCTTCCCGCACGACGTCAAGGGCCAGGGCATCTACGCCTATGTGACCCTGGTGGCCGACGAGACCCCCAGCGACGAGCTGCACAAGGAACTGGTCGCCTGGGTGCGCAAGGAAATCGGCCCCATCGCCACGCCGGACCACCTGCAGTGGGCACCGGGCCTGCCCAAGACCCGTTCGGGCAAGATCATGCGCCGCATCCTGCGCAAGATCGCCGAGAACGCGCCGGACCAGCTTGGCGACACCTCGACCCTGGCCGATCCGTCGGTCGTGGCGTCGCTGGTGGACGAGCGCAAGGTCCGCTGATGGACCATCCGGGCCGGGGCTTCGGGGTCGGATCCCTTTCCACCAGGAAAGGGCTCTGACCCCAGTGAACTCCGGCCACCAAGGGGTCAGAGCCCTTTCCTGACGGAAAGGGATCTGACCCCGCACTGTTTTCCCCCACGGTTCCCCCCGACCATGACCACCCTCCTGATTGCCGATGACCACCCGTTGTTCCGCGAAGCCCTGCGAGGGGCCGTACAGCGGGTCATCCCGGGCGTGCAGCTGTTCGAGGCCGACAGCGTGGAAGCGCTGTACGCGCTGGCCGACCAGCACAACGACGCCGACCTGGTCCTGATGGACCTCAACATGCCCGGCGCGCAGGGGTTCAACGCGCTGGTGCACATGCGCTCGCTGCACCCGCACCTGCCGGTGGTAGTGGTGTCCGCGCGCGAAGAAGCGACGGTGATGCGCCGCGCGCTCGACCATGGCGCGCTCGGTTTCATTCCCAAGTCGGCCGACTCGGACACGATCGGCCACGCGCTGGGCACCATCCTCGATGGCGAGACCTGGGCACCGCCAGAAGCGCACAACGTGCCGCCCACCGGCAGCGAGGAACGCGAAGTCGGCCAGCGCCTGCGCGAACTGACGCCGCAGCAGTTCCGCGTGCTGCAGATGCTCGGTGCAGGCCGCTTGAACAAGCAGATCGCCTACGACCTCAACGTCTCCGAGGCCACGATCAAGGCCCACGTCACCGCCATCCTGCGCAAGCTGGGCGTGACCAACCGCACCCAGGCCGTGCTGATGGCCGGCAAGCTGGCGATCGACGACGACGCCATCGTGCTGCCGCCGGAAGAAGACTGACGGTAGTGCCGGCCGCTGGCCGGCATCCGCCTGGAATCACTGGAACTGCTCTGGTAGCTGCCAAGCTTGCTTGGCACGCTTCTACCGACGCACCTGCCGGCCAGCGGCCGGCACTACCAGGCATCGCTGCGCCCGCGATATAGCCTTCGCTATACAAACCAGCCCTGCCTGCGCGTTTACCCGGAAATGCGCCATGCGCGGATCGCGATGCTAAGCTTCGCGTCCCCTTGGGGAGTAGCCGGATTCCTACGCAGGAATCGTCCACGTCAACATACTCGGCCAGTGCGCCGTGGCGTGGACAACCATGATGGTTGGCGAGACCAGCGGCCCGCGCGCGCAACGTCAGGTTGGGCGCGAGCGCGAGCCGTGCGTCCGTCCTTGCCCGACCTTCAGCAGCCGCCAATGTCCCCTGTTTCGATCCTCCTGATCGGCTTTGCCATGTCCACCGATGCCTTCGCTGCCGCGATCGGCAAGGGTGCGGCCATGCGCAAGCCGGTATTCCGCGATGCACTGCGCGCCGGCATCATCTTCGGCGTCATCGAGGCGATCACGCCCATCATCGGCTGGCTGCTCGGCCGCGCCGCCCTGCAGTACGTCGAGGCCTTCGACCACTGGATCGCGTTCGGCCTGCTGGTCGCACTGGGCGTGCACATGATCATCAACGGCGTGCGCCCGGACAGCGGCGAAGAGGACGAGGATCCCTCGCAGCACCACGGTTTCTGGAAGCTGGCGCTGACCGGCTTCGCCACCAGCATCGACGCGATGGCGGTGGGCATCGGCCTGGCTTTCATGGACGTGCATATCGGCGTGATGGCAGCGGTCATCGGCCTGTGCACGCTGACCATGGTCACCGCCGGCATCATGCTCGGCCGCGTGCTGGGTGGCATGGTCGGCAAGCGCGCCGAGATCATCGGCGGCGTGATCCTGGTGATCATCGGTTCGACGATCCTGTACGAACACCTGCACGGCGTGGCGTAACACCGTGAGGATTGCGGGGTTGCCGGCCAGCGGCCGGCGTTACCTCGCGTCGCGCAGCGCGCCGAGGAAGGCGCGCAGCGAGGCCGGCTTGATCGGCTTGGTCAGCACGCGATAACCGCGCTCGCGGGCCATGCGCTTCAGTTCATCGCGGCCGTCGGCGGTCAGCAGCGCGCCCGGCAACGGGTAGCCGGCCGCTTCGCGCAGTGCCACCAGCGCGTCCAGGCCGTCCATGCGGTCGTGCAGGTGGTAATCCACCAGCATCACCTGCGGCTGCTCGGCCACCTTTTCCAGCGCCTGGTCCACGGTCGATGCGGTGATCACCTGCACCTGCCAGCGGCCCAGCAGCGCACGCATGCCGTCGAGGATCTCCTCGTCGTTGTCCACGCACAGCACGCGCATCCCGGCCAGCGAATCGCTGCGCACCGGCGGTGCGGCGGCCTGGGCAGGCAGCAGCGGCTCGCTGTAGCCCGGCAACGGCGCCACGCGCGGCAGGATGATCGAGAACATCGAACCGCTGCCGACCCTGCTGCGTGCATTGAGGCGGTGGTCGAGCAGGCGCGAGATGCGCTGGCAGATCGACAGGCCCAGGCCCAGCCCCTGCTCGCCCCAGTCGAAGGGCTGCTGGTAGCGATGGAATTCGTCGAAGATCTGCCGCATGTGGTGCTCGGGGATGCCCGGGCCGGTATCCCACACCTGCAGTTCCACTTCATCGCCACGCTGGCGCACGGCCAGCACGATGCGGCCCTGACGGGTGTAGCGCAGCGCATTGGCGAGGAAGTTCTGCAGCACGCGGCGCAGCAGGCGGCGGTCGCTGCGTACCCAGGTGGTACGCGCGAACAGGTCCAGGCGCAGGCCGCGCCCCGCCGCCACCGGCGTGTACTGCGCGGCCAGTTCGCGCATCAGCGCGCTCACGTCGAACTCGCCGATCACCGGATGCAGGCCACCGGCATCCAGCCGCGAGACGTCCAGCAGACCATCCAGCAGTTCCTCGGCCGCACGCAGCGAGGCATCCACGCGTTCGGCCAGGTGCTTCTGTTCGTCGCTCACATGGTCGCTGTCACGCAATGCCGAGGCGAACAGGCGCGCGGCGTTCAGCGGCTGCAGCACGTCATGGCTGATCGCTGCGAGGAAGCGGGTCTTCGACTGCTGCGCGACCTCGGCTTCGTGCGAGCGTTCGGCCACGCGCTGTTCCAGCGTTTCGTTGGCTTCCAGCAGCGCTTTTTCCGCGTGCTTGTAGTCGGTGATGTCGTTGTAGCTGGTCACGTAACCGCCGCCGGGCAGCGCCTGGCCGCGCATCTCGATCACCTTGCCGTCGCTGCGGGTACGCTCGAACACGTGCGGTGAGCCGGCGCGCATGTAACCGATGCGGCGGTTGATCTGCACTTCGATATCACCCTCGCCGAGCTCGCCGCGTTCGGCGTTGTAGCGGATCAGGTCGGCGACGGGGCGGCCCACGTACAGCATGCCGTCGGGGTAACCGAACATGTCCTGGTAGCGGCGGTTCCAGGCGGTCAGGCGCATGTCCGGGTCGACCACGCTGACGCCCGCGCTGATGTTTTCCAGCGTGGTGGACAGGATCTCGCGGTTGAAGCGCAGCTCCTGCCCCGCTTCGTCCAGCACCGCCACCACTTCGCCCAGGTCCATGCCCGAGCCGCGCAGCAGGCTGGTCAGCAGCAGGCGCGCGGACGCGGCGCCGATGGACGCGGCCAGCAGGCGCTCGGTGAACTGCACCCAGGGCCGGTCGGCCGGCGCCGTCGACTGCAGCTCGCGCCCCAGCGACTGCGCCTGTTCGAAGAACGAGCGCCGTGCGTGGCGCTCGCCGACCACGCGCGAGGCCAGTGCCAGCAGGTCACCCACGTGCACATGACCGGGCCAGCCGCCGGCCACCGAGGGTCGCTCGGCATAGGGATCGAGGAAAGGCGCGGCCCGCAGGCGTTCGTCCACGCCCGGGCGCCAGCGCGCGGACACCAGCATCATCGTGGCCACGTTGACCAGCAGCGACCAGAACGTGCCATGGGTCAGCGGGTCCCAGCCGGTCATGCCGAACAGCTGCTGCGGGCGCAGCCACTCCACGCCGAACGGCCCGTGCCTCACCCAGGTCGCATCCACCCAGCCAGCCATGGTCATCGCCGGCAGCAGCAGCGTGTATATCCACGTGGCAAAGCCCAGCACCATGCCGGCCTCGACGCCACGGCGGCTGGCGCCGCGCCAGTACAGGCCACCGATCAGGCCCGGCGCGAACTGCGCCACCGCAGCGAAGGCCATCAGGCCATACGAGGCCAGGCTGCTGTCGTTGCTGCTGCTGCGGTAGTAGCTGTAGGCCATCAGGGCCAGCAGCAGGATCGCCATGCGGCGGATCCACAGCACGCGCGAGGCCATGTCGGCCGCTTCCTGGTGGTCGCCACTGCGGCGCAGCAGCACCGGCATCACCAGGTCGTTGCTGACCATGGTGGCCAGCGCGATGGAGGCCACGATGACCATGCCGGTGGCCGCCGAGAAGCCGCCGACGTAGGCGATCAAGGCCAGCGCGTTGCGCCCTTCGGCGAGCGGCAGGGCCAGCACCATCGCATCGTCGGCCACGGTCCCGCCGGTGCCGAACAGGGTGACGCCGGCCGTGGCGATCGGCAGCACCATCGCCGAGATCAGTACCAGGTAGCCGCCGAACATCCAGCGCGCGCGGCGCACGTCACGCACGTCGCCACACTCGACCACGGCCACGTGGAACTGCCGCGGCAGGCAGATGATGGCGAGGAAACTGAGCAGCGTCTGCGAGATGAAGCCCACCGGCGGCAGGCCGGTGAACAGCGTATGCACCGACTGCACCACCGCATCGGTGCGGTTGCTCAGCCACAGGTAGGCGAACACGCCCACCGCCAGCATCGCCAGCAGCTTGATGACCGATTCGAAGGCGATGGCCAGCATCATGCCGTGGTGGTGCTCGGTGGCATCGACCTGGCGGGTACCGAACAGGGTCGCGAACAGCGCCATCAGCAGCGCCACGTACAGCGCCGGGTCGGTGAAGAAGCCGGTGGGGCCGGTGTTGCCGGTCAGCACCTGCAGGCTCATCGCCACCGCTTTGTACTGCAGCGCCAGGTACGGAACGATGCCGATCAGGGCGATGATCGCCACCAGCGCGGCCAGCCGCCGCGAGCGGCCGAAGCGCGAGGAGATGAAATCGGCGATGGACACCACGTTCTGGCTGCGCGCCACCAGCGCCAGGCGCTCGATGATGCGCCAGCCGAACAGCAGCATCAGCAGCGGGCCGATGTAGATCGGCAGGTAGCCCACGCCGTGGCGGACCGCGGTGCCTACCGCGCCGTAGAAGGTCCACGACGAGCAGTACACGGCCAGCGCCAGGCTGTAGACGACCGGCCGCAGCCACGGCCGGTCGGGGTACATCGGTCGACGGTCGCCCCACCACGCCACGCCGAACAGCAGCGCGGCATAGGCAACCGAGACCAGCAGCAGGATCCAGCTGGAGACCACGCGCGCGTTTCCGTCAGGACAGGGGCCAGTAGATCACGACCGTTGGCCATTCTGGTAGGTCACGACCGTTGGTCGTGACGGGGCATCCGTGCCCACTAACAGTGGGCACCCACCAGAAGAGGTGGACAGTGGGCACCCACCAAGAGAGGTGGACGGTGGGCACCCACCAAAGGAGGTAGGCGCCCACCCGCAACCGGCCTTACTCCGCCGGGACGCCCATTTCCTTCAGCAGTTCCGGCGCCGGGTAGACCTTGGCCAGCAGCCAGCGCAGGTAGCGCATGTCCACGTGCACGGCACGCTTGAAGCGCGGGTCGAACCACCAGCTGGCGCTGACCGATTCCCAGTTGCTGTCGAAGTTCAGGCCGATCAGTTCGCCCTTGGCGTTGAGCACCGGCGAGCCGGAGTTGCCGCCGGTGGTGTCCAGGTTGGTCAGGAAGTTGACCGTCTGGGTCTTCAGCGCCGGGTCGGCGGTGCTGCCGAAATCACCCTTGGCGATGGCCGCCAGCAGCGGCTTGGGCGCATCGAACGGGTAGGCGTTGGTGTTCTTCTCGACGATGCCGGCCACGGTGGTCACCGGCGAGTAGGTCACGCCGTCACGCGGGTGCAGCGCTTCGACCTTGCCGTAGCTGATGCGCAGGGTGCGGTTGGCGTCCGGGTACACCGCGCGGCCCTGCTTGGCACGCCAGGCGAACAGCGCCTGCATGTAGGCCGGGCGCAGGCGCAGCTGCTCGCCTTCGCGGGTCTTGCTCTCGTTCTCGATGCGCAGCTGCGCGGCCACCAGCGGGCCGGCCACGGCGATCAGCGGATCGGAGGCCAGGGCCTTGCCTTCGCGGGCGGCGGCGAAGCGGGACAGGCGCTGTGCCTCGTCACCCAGCTGGGTGCCGGCGTACAGGCTGTCCAGGGCCTTGGCCAGCTGTTCCGGGGTGCGGCCGAAGGCGGTGTCGAACTCGGCCACGCGCTGCGCGTCCGGCAGCTGCTGGTAGCGGGTCAGCAGGCGGGTCAGCAGGGCCTTCTCGACCTCCGGTGCGTAGCGGCGCTGCACCTGCTTGAGCACGCCCTCGATCATCGCCTGGTCGCGCTGCTGGTAGCCGGTTTCGCGCTGCGCGTCCGGCTTGGCCGATTCGATGCGCAGGCGTTCCAGCAGCAGCGCCGAGCGCAGCAGCTGGGTCTGCAGGGCCATCTGGTCCAGCAGCAGGTCGCGCTCGCCCACCGCCGCACCCTGCGACAGGTTGGCCAGCAGCGCCTTGATGTCGGCCTGGTACCTGCGGTCGGTGGCCGCCAGCATGGCGGTTTCGTCGGCCGCACGCTGGGCCTTGGCATCGCTGCGCAGCAGGCCTTCCAGCTCACCGGCGGCACGCTTGCGGTTGTTCTTCAGCGACTGCAGCTGCGAGGCGTAGCGGGTACGTGCCTGCGCATCGTTGGCACTGGCCGCCTCGATGGTGTCGATCATCTGCTGGAACACCGAGACGCGGCGCGGCAGCACGGTGTCGATCTGGCCGGCGAATTCGGCGGCGGTGCGGTGGCGGTAGGTGATGCCCGGGTAACCGGCCAGCATCGCGTAATCACCTTCCTTCGGGCCTTCCACCGACATCTGCAGGTGCGCCGGCGCCTGGTAGGGCACGTTGTCCTTGCTGTAGGCGGCCGGCTTGCCGTCCTTGCCGACATAGGCGCGCAGCAGGGTGAAATCGCCGGTGTGGCGCGGCCACATGAAGTTGTCGATCTCATCGCCGTAGTTGCCGATCGCGCGCGGCGGCGCGTAGACCAGGCGCACGTCGCTCAGTTCCAGCTGGGCGATGCGGTAAAAATCGGTGCCGTAGTACATGTTGGCCACCGAGCAGCGCACGCTGCCGTCCTTCTCGCACTCGGCCACGATCTGCTTGCTGGCCGCATCGACGGCGTCGAAGTAGGCGCGGCCGGTCTTGCCCTTCGCCTGGGCCAGCACCTGGTCGGTCACCTTGTCGAAGCCGACGGTGACCAGCACGCGGAAGTCAGGATTGGCCGGGCGCTCGTCGGCGCGGCCCTGGGCGATGAAGCCGCCGTTGATGAGGTCATGCTCGGGCGAGCTGTTGTACTGGATCACGCCCATCGCCACGTGATGGTTGGTCAGCAGCAGGCCATCGGCGGAAACGAACGAGGCGGTGCCACCGCCGGCACGCACCACGGCGCTCAGCGGCGGCGCGGTGACGTTGGCCAGTTCGGCCGGGTTGCCCTTGAAACCGGCCGCCTTCAGCGGCTTGGCCAGCTCCGGCAGCTGGGTCGGCATCCACATGCCTTCATCGGCATGGGCGCCTGCGGCGAGGGTCAGGCCCAGGGCCAGGGCGGCAGGAAGGGTTTTACGGGCAGACATCGGCGTTTCCGGCAGTACAGAACAGCCCGGGACCATAGCCGCTGGGGACCGATGGGGCAACGGCCGATGGTTGGGGTGGCGCGTTCATCGGCCGCGTTGTCGGCCTACAATCGCGGTTCCATCACATGCAGTCAGGGAAGCAGCATGATCGTCGGTATCGACCTGGGCACCACCCATTCGCTGGTGGGCATCTACGAGGCGGGCGGCGGTCGACTGTTCCCCAATGCGCATGGCGAGCTACTGACGCCCTCGGTGGTCAGCCTGGCCGATGGCGCGGTGCTGGTCGGGCAGCCGGCGCGCGACCGCCTGGTCAGCCATCCGGCGCACAGCGTGGCGAACTTCAAGCGCTGGATGGGCACCGACCGGCAGACCCGCCTGGGCGACCGCAGCTTCCGCCCCGAGGAGCTCTCGGCGCTGGTGCTGCGCTCGCTGCTGGCCGACGCCGAGGCCGCCCTGGGGCAGAAGGTGGAAGAGGCGGTGATCAGCGTGCCGGCGTACTTCTCCGATGCGCAGCGCAAGGCCACGCGCACTGCCGGCGAACTGGCCGGCATCCGCGTGGAGCGCCTGATCAACGAACCCACCGCCGCCGCGCTGGCCTATGGCCTGCAGCAGCGCGAGGGCGAAGGTCGGGTGCTGGTGCTGGACCTGGGCGGCGGCACCTTCGATGTGTCGATCCTGGAGCTGTTCGACGGCGTGATCGAAGTGCATGCCAGTGCCGGCGACAACTTCCTCGGCGGCGAGGATTTCTCGAGCGTGCTGCTGGAGGCCCTGCTGGCCGACCAGCGCCTGGACCTGGCTACCCTGGCCGACAGCGAGAGGGCGCAGCTGCTGCGCCACCTGGAACTCTTCAAGCGCGAGCTGAGCCACACCGGCAGCAGCACGCTGGAGCTGACGCTGGGCGAACGCCGGCTGCGCTGGGAACTGGACGAGGCCGGATTCGCCCGGCTGTGCGATCCGCTGCTGCAGCGCATGCGCGGCCCGATCGAGCGGGCGATCCGCGATGCACGGCTGCAGCCGGATGCACTGGACGACATCGTGCTGGTGGGCGGGGCGGTGCGCATGCCGATGGTCAGCCGCCTGGTCACCCGCATGTTCGGCCGGCTGCCGCTGCGCCATGTCCACCCGGACCATGCCATCGCCCTGGGTGCCACCGTCGCCGCCGGCCTGAAGGAGCGCAACGAAGCCCTGCGCGAAGTGGTGCTGACCGACGTCTGCCCCTACACGCTGGGCACCCAGGTGTCCCGCCGTATGCCGGATGGGCAGTCGCGCGGCGGCTATTTCCATCCCATCATCCAGCGCAACAGCGTGGTGCCGGTCAGCCGCGAGGATCAGTTCTTCCCGATCCACGAGAGCCAGCGCGAAGTCGTGATCGACATCTACCAGGGCGAAAGCCCGACCGTGGACCGCAACATCAAGCTGGGCGAGCTGCGCGTGCCGTTGACCCATCGTGCACCGATGGAAGAGCGCGGCATCACCACCCGTTTCACCTACGACATCAACGGCCTGCTGCAGGTGGAGGTGACTGAGGATGCCACGGGCCTGCGCCACGAGCTGATCCTGGAACAGAACCCGGGCCTGCTGTCGCCCGAGGAGATCCAGCAGCGCCTGCAGGCCCTGCAGGACCTGAAGATCCATCCGCGCGATGCCCAGCAGAACCTGGCCGTGGTGGCCCGTGCCGAACGCCTGTACGAGGAGTTCATCGATCAGCGCGACACGCTGCAGGGCTGGCTGCTGCAGTTCCGCCACGCGCTGGACGGCCAGGACCTGCACCACATCGAGCAGCAGCGCCGCGAGCTGTCGCAGGCGCTGGACATGCTGGAGCGCGATGCATGAGCTGGGGCCTGGACGTGCTGGAGCTGGGCGAGGATGCCGACGAACGTGCGATCAAGCGGGCCTACGCCCAGCGCCTGCGGGTGACCCGCCCGGAGGACGATCCGGTCGCCTTCCAGCAGCTACATGAGGCCTACCAGGCCGCACTGGCATGGGCGAAGGATCGCGCCGCAGAGGAGACCCCGTGGCCCGGCAGCGGACCGGAAGCACCGCTGCAATCGGCAGCGCCGAGCGTTGATGACGCGGGTCCGCAGGCGAATGACCACGTGCGGGCCGACCCGCGCATGGACGTGGAGGCCATCGCCGGCCGCATCCTGGCCGAAGCCGTGCAGCAGGAGCCGGACGCGCTGCAGGAGTGGCTGGCGCAGCAGCCGGAACTGTGGTCGCTGCAGGGGAAGGCGCGGATCGGTGACGCCCTGCTGGACGCGCTGTTCTCCGCCACCGAGCCGGTGCAGGCCGACAACCTCGATGTGCTGGCCGAACGGTTCGGCTGGGACGAGATCGGCAGCGGCGTGGATCCCTATGCACTGGATGCACGGCGCATGGAGATGCACCGCCAGTGGGTGGTGCAGCCGGGCAACCACCATCGCCTGGCCGAACTGCTGCAGCGCTGCGGATTGCCGAACCCGCCCGCTGCGGCCGGCGAGCACATGGCCTGGCTGTCGCGTCCGTGGAATCACTGGCAGGCACTGCTCACTTCGTTGTCGCCCCAGCGTGGGCGCGACCTCAACCAGACTCTGGATGCCCTGGGCATCGATGACGACACGGCGGTGCCGGCACCGCTGCAGGCCCGCCAGATCACGTTCTGGCGCGACATCGGCGCAATGCACCGGCTGAACCGCGAGCGCTGGCTGCAGGGACTGCTGCGCGGTGTCGCGTGCGCGGTGATCGCCGCGCTGCTGGTGCTGGCCGTGGGCGTGCTGGGCCAGTTTGCCTCGGGTGACGGCGCTGCCGGCATCCATCCGATGGCCACCTACGCGCGGGTGGCACTGTACGCGGCGCTGGCGCTGGTGCTGCTGGGCGCGGTCGCCCCCGCGGTGCAGACCTTCCTGCACTGGCAGGTGCAGGACGAGCAGCCACATCGATCCGCGCTCGCGGCGCTGCTGCCGATTCCGCTGCTGGCGATCGTGGCCATCGTGCTGATCCACGGGCTGGAGCTGCGCACGGCCGGCACCCTGCTCGCCTGGCCGGTACTGGGCCTGTCCGTGTGGCGCTGGTGGCGGCGCACCCACCTGCAGATCCAGTTCAACGGCTGGCTGCTGCTGTCGGTGGTGCCGTTCCTGAAACTGCTGATCCTCGGCATGAGCTACGCCGAGCTGCCGGTCGCCTTCGCAGTGGCGTTGTGGGCGCGCGATGCCTGGACCCAGGTGTGGTGCCGCCAGCGATGAGTGACTGGAGGGCGCTGCTGGGGCTGGACGCCGACGCCGACGAACGCGCCATCAAGCGCGCCTATGCGCGGCAGCTGCGGGTCACCCGGCCCGAAGATGACCCGGTGGCGTTCCAGCGGCTGCACGAGGCCTACCAGGCCGCGCTGGCGCAACTGCGCGAGGATGCAGCGCCGCCTGCGGAAGTCCGCCCGGCGCAGGAGACATCGACGGATACGGTGGACGCCGAGGGCGTCGCCGCGCAGCTGGTCGAGGTGGCCGGACAGGGCGATGACGCGCTCCTGCGGCAGGCCCTCCAGCAGCAACCGGAGCTGTGGTCGCTGCACGGCAAGCAGCGCATCGGCCACGCCGTGCTGCAGCAGCTGGTGACGGACGAACCGGCGCTGCCGCGCAGCACCTTCGAGACGCTCAGTGGGTATTTCGGCTGGGATGATCCGGTACGGGACTGGGACATGCACTGGCTGGACGCCGTGGCACGCCGCTGCGAACAGCGCTGGCTGCTGTCACCCGCCGGTGCGCAGGCACTGGCGACCCGCTACCTGGGCATCAGCGAGTCGCTGCTGGTGCCCGGCAGCGATGTGCTTCCCAGCCTGCGCGAGCATCGCCCGGCCTGGCGCAACCTGCTGAGCACCCTGCAGCCGTCGCGCGCGCACCAGGCAATCAGCCTGCTGGCGGCGCTCGGCTACTGGCACGACCTTCGCGTGCCACCCGGCCTGGATGCAGGACAGGTCGCGTTCTGGTCACGCTTCGGGCGCGAGGGCGATGCCATCCATTGGCAGGCCGATGGCCTGCGTGCGCTGCTGATCAGTGTGGTCCTCGGTCTGCTCTGCACCTGGGGCGTGGTCGCCAGCTGGCCGCTGCCGGCCTCCGCCGATGGCGCGCTGGATGGCGGCCAGCGCGCGGTGCTGATCATCGCCACTGCCGTGCTGCTGGCCCCTGGCCTGTGGCTGACAACCCGCGCGATACGTGCGCTCATTCGTTGGCAATCGCTGCCAGAGCACGCTTCAGCGGTCCTGCCGGGGCTGCGTATCCTGACCATTCCACTGGCGGTCGCGGCAGTGATGGCTGCGTTCCATCAGACGCTGCTCAGTACCACCGACGATCCATTCACCGCGCTGCTCGTGCTGCCCCTGGTCAGCACCGGGGTGCTGAGCATGGCCCGCCAGCGCTTCGTGCAGCGCTGTGCGCCGGCAGGGGAGAAGGCCTGGGGTACGGGCATGATGATCGCCATCGTGCTGATCGTGCCCGCGCTGGTCATGGCCCTGGTCTACTGGGCAAAAGACCTGCATGGCCATCGCGGGCAGTTGCGCTGGTCCAACCGGTAACCGAACCCGACCCGGTCATTTCTCGCGTCGCCAGTTGATCGAGCCACGGTTTTCCACCGTGCTCGATTCCACTTCCACGTCGAAGCCGCGGCGCAGCAGGTACTTCAGGGTCAGCACCGAACCGGCACCCACCATCGACACGCCATAGCCGACGTACAGCTTGGGCGAGATGTACTTGCCGAAACCGATCACCGAACCGCCCAGCGCGCGCGACTGGCTCACGCCGGCATCGTCCAGGCCCAGCTTGGCGCCCAGCTGCGAAGCCAGCAGGCCGCTGCCGGCCGACAGCGCCGCCGAGGCCGCGGTGACCTGCTGGGTCTGGTCGGTGCTGGCATTGGTCAGGCTGCGGCCCAGCACCAGATAGGCCAGTGCCTCGGACTGCGACATCGCCGGGTCGGACCACACGTCGGCACGCGGCTGCTGCGCGCGGCCGGTCACGTCGATGCCGGCGGTGACATCACCGATGCGGCGCTCGGCGCGGATGTTGATGCGCGGATCGGAGACGGCGTTGTAGTTCCAGTTGAGGTTGCCGCGGGTGATGGTCAGGTCCTGGCCGTAGGCCTTGTAGCGGCCGCTCACCTCAAGCCCGCCGTTGGCGGTCATCTCGCGGCCGGGCTTGGCCCAGACCTGCATCTTGCCGGTCAGCCCGCCCTTCAGGCCGAAGCCGGTCATCTTCACCTTGTCGCCCAGGCTCACGGTCAGGTCCATGTCCAGCGGCGAGGTGCGCGATTCCTCCGGGTCGGCCGGATCCAGCACCACCACGTCCTCGGACACCGAGGTGCCGCGGTCCAGGCGCTCCAGGTCGATGTCGGCCTCGGGCACGTTGACCGTGCCACGCAGCTCCATCGCCGCCTTGGCCAGGGTGAAGTCGAGATCGGGGTTGGCGACGATGCGCAGTTCGCTGGTGTTGGACACCAGCACGTTCTCGCCGTGGATCTTCAGCTGCAGCGGCTGCGCATCGCCGAACCAGGACAGGCCGCCGTCGACGTACAGCGTGCCCTTGCCCGAGTTGGCCTGCGCGGTGATCTTGGCCGAGCCATCGGGCTGGGCGACGAAGCTGCCCTTGCCCTGGTCGAAGGTCAGGCCCAGCGCCGGGAATTCGCCCTTGAAGTTGGTCAGCTGCGCGTCACCGCCCAGCGAGGGCTGGCCGCGCGTGCCACGCAGGCTCACGTGGCCTTCGATCAGGCCGGTGGGACGCACGATGTCCGGCGAGAAAAGCTCCAGCCAGTACAGCCGCGACATGTTGAGATAGAGCTCGCCGTTCAAAGGCGCACTGGCTTCCCAGCCGGTCTGCATCTTCGCATCGACGAAGCCGTTGCCCTGGAAGCCCATGCCCAGGTAGCCCTTGATGCTGGCCGGGGTCATGTCCAGCTTCAGCGAGAACTGGTCGTAGCGCACCAGTTCGCCGCGGGTGCTGTCGGTGCCGGCGTTGCGGATCTCGCCCAGGCGCACGCCGCCTTCCTTCGAGCGCACTTCCACGTGGCCTTCCCAGGCATTGGCGCGCGGACGGATCTGCGCGTCCAGGCTGACATCGCCGCGCAGGTAGATGCGGCGGCCGGACTGCGGCGGCAGCCACGGCTGCACCAGCGACAGCGGCAGCGCATCACTGCGCACCACCACGCCCTCGCGCGGCCAGTTGGCCTGCGCGCACAGAGCGCCACTGCCGGTGGTGGCCAGGCAGGCTTCGGACAGCGTGTAGGTACCGCCATTGATGGCGAAGGTCGCCGGTGCACGCAGCGACCACGGATCGCCCTTCATCGGCGCGATGCGCAGCGCGGACAGTTCACCGCGCCACTGCGTGCCCTGCTGGCGCACGCTGCCCTGCAGGTCGATCGCGCCCATCTCGTTGCGCGTCTGTGCGGCCAGGCGCAGGTTGGACACGCTGCCCTGCGCATCCACGTTCAAGCGCTCCAGCAGCATGCCGGCGTTGACCTGCTGGCCCTGCACCGCCAGCGTGCCGCTGTCGCCACGCCATGGCAGGTGGCCCTTGATGCTCAGGCTTTCGGCGCCGTAGCCATCCCAGTTGAGGTTGTTGCCGACCAGGTCGGCGGTGATGTCCGGCGCATCGCGCGGGCCCTTCACCTGCACCTGGCCGCGCAGGCCGCCATCGGCACCGGGCAGCAGGTCGCTCAGCTGCAGCGGCTCGAAGCGTGCGTCGATGTCCAGGCGGTCGCCGACCTTGCCCGACGCGGTCACCCGGCTGCTGCCCACGGTCAGCTTCAGCTCGCCCTGGCCCTGTTCGCCCTGCAGGGCGAACTTGCCCTGCGCGTCGACGTTGCGCTGGCGCAGCGTGCCCTTCAGCGAGGGCAGGTCCACGGTCGCCTGCAGCGTACCGGCAGTGCCGGCCGGTGCATTGGCCGGCGGCGGCAGCTGCTGGCCCTTGGAGGCCAGATTGCCCGACAGGCGGCCATTCCAGCCCGGCACGAAATAGCCCGGATCGAAGTCCTTCAGCGTGGCCTTGGCATCCCAGTCCAGCTGGGGCGACCAGGCCACCTGGCCCTCCACCTGCAGCTGGCCACCCGGGGTCTGCGCCTGCAGCTGGTGGATCTGCGCGGCCTTGTCATTACCGCGCACATCGAAGCGCAGCTGCGCATTCTGTTGCTCGCGCTGCACGTCGGCGCGGCCGATCGCGGCCCAGGCCTGCAGCGTGCCGGCCAGGCCGAAGCGTGCTTCCTTCAGGGTCACCGGTACCGGTGCGCTGCCGGCGGTGTTCGGGTCCGGCGCCGGCACCCAGGTCAGGTTCTGCGCGATCACCGAGAAATTGAGCTTCTGCTGGTCTTCCTGGCTGAAATCGGCCGTGCCTTCCAGGCGTGCTTCGCCGCCCAGGCCCTTCACCACCAGCGGCGAGACCTTCAGCACCTGGTCCTGCAGCGAAACCACCGACGGTGCCAGTTCCAGTTCCTGCTCGCCCTGCTTCACCCGCCCATGCAGGTTGGCGTTGCCGCCCTTGCCCGAGGCGGTGAAATCCAGTGCCAGCGGCGCGATGCCCGAAGTCGCCAGCGCCGGCGACAGCAGCGCCAGGTCCAGTTCGTCGCTGCGGACCGTGGCATTCCAGGTCGGGTCGGTGCGGCCGTCGAACACCAGCATCGCCTTCAGCGGCTGCGGTGCACGGCCGGCGACGGCCACTTCCATGTGCGCCAGATCGCCGCGCGCGACCAGGCCCAGGGTGGCGGCAGTGCGCCCGCGCGGTGCCGGCAGCACGGCGGTCACGGTCACGTCGGTGTCGTAATCCTTGGCCGGGATGTAGCGGCCCTGGGCGGTGAAATCGCCCATGTCGCTGTCCACGACCAGATTGTGCGCCTGGAACTCGCCATTGGCGATCTCGATGCCGCCACGCACGCGGGCGATGTCGATCACCGGCTCATTGGCTTGGCTGATGCGGAAACCATCGATGGCGATGACATCGGCCTGGATCGCCAGCGGCATCTCGATCTGCGGCAGCGAATCGGGCCACGACGGCAGCTTGAACGGCTCATCGCTCTTGGCCAGGTTGAGCGTGGCGTTGGTCAGTTCCAGCTTGTCCAGCAGCAGCTTGCGGCCCAGCAGCGGGCGCAGGTCCGGCTCCAGGTGCGCGCGCTCGGCGTGGAAGTGGATGTCGTCGTAGCGGAAATCGACGTTGTACAGGGTCAGCGGGCCAGCCACCGGGCCGTCCGCCTTGTCCCAGGTGAAGCTGGCGCCCACCGGCAGCCGCGCCACCACCTGCGCCAGCAGCACATCACGGCCGGCCACGGTCTGCAGCAGCCAGTACACGGCCAGCAGCGCCAGCAGCACCAGGCCGATGACGCCCACGCCCGACCACGCCCAGAAGCGGCGGCGGCGGTAGAAGCGCACGCGCGGCGGCGGCGGGGTGCGGGTCTCCGGGGTCTGCGCGCTCACAGGTCCGCTCCGATGTTCAGGTACAGCTGGAACTGCGAATCAGGGTTGTTCAGGCCGTGCGCGATGTCCACGCGCACCGGGCCCACCGGCGATTTCCAGCGCACGCCGAAGCCCACGCCGGTGTGCAGGTCGATGGTGTTGTCGAACGCGCTGCCGGTGTCGACGAAGACCGCCGCACCCCACGGACCGCCCTTGAAGTAATGCTCGTACTCGGCCGAACCGACCACCAGGTTCTTCGCACCCAGCGCGTACTTGTCCGGCGCCGGCGTACGCGGGCCCACCTCACGGAAGGCATAGCCGCGGATGCTGCGGTCGCCACCGGCGAAGTAGCGCAGGCTCGGCGGCATCGCCACCAGGTCGCTGGTCCAGGTGGTGCCACCTTCGCCGCGCAGGATCAGGCGGTCGCTCTGCCCCACCGGGATATACCAGCGCAGCACGGCATTGGCCTGCACGAAGCTGGTATCCGAACCGGCGCCCTCGATGCCGCCACGCAGGGTGGCGGTGCCGCTGACGCCGCTGCGCGGGAACAGCGGATCGTCGACGTTGACGTAGTCGGCGACCAGCTGCGGGTAGACCAGGGTCGAGGTGTTGTAGACCGCGTTGGTGAACTCGGTGCCCGAGGCATAGCGCCAGCGCTCGCGCAGGGCGTTCATCGAGGCGATGGCGGTCCAGTTCTCATTGATCTGTCCGCTGCGGCTGGCGATCAGCTTGAAGTTGCGCAGGTCGATGTAATCGGTCTGCTCATCGTAGGCACTGGCGGTGAAGCCGTACCAGCCGTCGAGCCACTTGAACGCCGGCACGCGGTAGGTGCTGGTCAGGCTCTTCCGCTTCTGCGCATAGTCCAGCTGGGTGTTCATCTTGTGGCCGCGGCTGTTCACGTAGCGCCGCTCGATGCCACCGCGCACACCCGCGCCGCTCTCGCTGCCGTAGCTCAGGCCCGAGGTATAGATGGTGCGCTTGGCCCGGGTCAGCTTCACGTCCACCGGCACTTCGCCGTTCTCGTCGGCCTGGTCCGGCCGCGGCTGGATGTCGATCACGCTGAAGTAATCAAGCTTGGTCAGCGATTCGCGCAGGCGGTCCAGCTTGCCTTCGTGGAAGTAGCTGCCCTGTTCCCAGTACACCAGCGGGTCGAACAGCTTGTCGACGAAGTAATCCTGCTCGAAGGTCACCGGGCCCATGTTGTAGCGGCGCCCGCTGTCCCAGGTCAGGTCGATGTCGGCGGCGTTCTCGGCGCGGGTGACCTGCACCTGGCGCTGGGTGTAGTCGGCGTCGAAGTAGCCGCGCTCGGCCAGGCGCCGGGTGATGGTGATCTTGCTGGCTTCGTACTGGGTGTGTTCGAAGCGCTGGCCCTTGCGCGGCTTGAACGCGGCCAGGTCATCCTGCAGGTACTGGTCGTACATGGCAGGGCCGGTGATGTCGATGTGCTCGCGGCGCACGCGCACCGGCTCGCCCTTCTCCACCCGGATATGCACCTGCACGCGCTCGTCCTGGCGGGGCGCTTCCACGGTGATCTCCGGGTTGTAGTAACCGAACGGCTCCAGCGCCTCGCGGGTCTGCCGCTCGGCCTGCGACAGCAGGTATTCCAGCCGCGACTCGCCCTGTTCCTTGCCGATGGTGTCGTACAGCGTCAGCGATTCCTGGATGTTCTCGATGATCGCGGCGTCGTCGCCCTTGTCCAATCCCTTGATGTCCACCTTGTCGATGGTGCCGCGCGCATGGGCCACGGAAGTGGTGGCCAGGGTCAGGACCATCAGCGGGAGGGCGTATTTCTTTGGCTGCATGCGGCACAGCATACCGACCGCGCGTGACGATGCGAAATGCAGCGCGCGAATGGGGATCGGTTGTTAAGTGGCAGTCAAAATGCGCAGCTTTGTGCGCGTTATCTGCACGATATGGGTAGTGCCGGCCGCTGGCCGGCACCCATGGCAAATGCCGGCCAGCGGCCGGCACTACCGCCCCATCCACGCCTTGCGTGACCGGGCCCAGTAGATCCACGCCATGCGTGGATGGGTCACCCCATCAATTCGACAGGTGCTCGATCGCCGCGACCTTGCCCAGGCGCTCGCCCAGCAGGGTCAGCAGCGCCAGGCGGTTGCCACGCAGCGCCGGGTCTTCGGCATTCACCATCACGCCATCGAAGAACGCATCGACCTGCGGACGCAGGCGCGCCAGGCGCGCCAGCACGGCCACGTAGTCCTTCTGGTGCAGGCTGGCGCCGGTGTCGTCGATGGCCGCGGTGACCGCTTCGGCCAGCGCGCGCTCAGCGTCTTCCTGCAGCAGCGCTGCATCGATCTGGCCCGGGATGTCGCCCTCGGCCTTGCGCAGGATGTTGCGGATGCGCTTGTTGGCCGCGGCCAGCGCCTCAGCTTCCGGCAGCGCGGCAAACGTGCCGATTGCGTCAAGGCGACGGTCGAAGTCATACAGCGAAGCCGGCTTCAGCTCGGCCACCGCGTTGAAGTGGGTGGCCGGCACGCCCTTGTCGCTGTAGTAGCCCTTCAGGCGGTCGAGGATGAAGTCGTACAGCTCGCCCACGTCGGCCTGCACGTTGCGCGCGGCCAGGCCGGCGTTGGCGCTGGCCAGCAGCGCGCGCAGGTCCAGCTCGAAGCCGCTTTCGATGATGATGCGGGCCAGGCCCAGCGCGTTGCGGCGCAGGGCGAACGGGTCCTTGTTGCCGGTCGGCTTCAGGCCTGCGGCGAAACCGCCGGCCAGGGTGTCCACGCGCTCGGCGATCGCCAGCACCTTGCCCAGCGCCGACAGTGCGATGTCATCACCACCGAAGCGCGGCTGGTAGGCCTCGTCGATGGCCAGCGCCACCTCCGGCGATTCGCCACCGGCCACGGCGTAGTGGCGGCCGGCGATGCCCTGCAGTTCCGGGAATTCATTGACCATGCGCGACTGCAGGTCGTTCTTGGCCAGCTGTGCGGCACGCTTGGCCAGCACCGGGTCGGCACCGACCTGCGGCGCGATCACTTCGGCCAGCGCCGAGACGCGCGCCACCTTGTCGGCCACGCTGCCCAGCTTGGCCTGGTAGGTCACGGTCTTCAGGCCGTCGCCCATCGATTCCAGGCCCTGCTTCAGGTCTTCGTCGAAGAAGAACTTGGCATCGGCGAAGCGCGGGCGGATCACGCGCTCGTAGCCCTTGGCCACTTCGGCCACGTCCTTCGATTCGATGTTGGCGATGCCGATGAACTTCTCGGTCAGCTTGCCGCTGTCATCCAGCACCGGGAAGAACTTCTGGTTGATCTCCATCGTCTCGATCAGCGCTTCCTGCGGCACGGCCAGGAATGCACGCTCGAAGCTGCACAGCACCGCCGCCGGCCACTCGACCAGGTTCACCACCTGCTCCAGGTTGTCCTCGGTGATGCGGGCGCTGCCACCGGCCTGGCCAGCAGCGGCCTCGACTTCGGCGACGATGCGCTCGCGGCGCTCGGCCGGATCGACCAGCACCTTGGCCGCGCGCAGCGATTCGACGTAATCCTGCGGCTGGCTCAGCCACACGGTCTTGTCATGGTGGAAGCGGTGGCCACGGCTCATGCGGTCGGCCTTCAGGCCGAACAGCTCGGCCTCGACCACGTCGGCACCGTGCAGCAGCACCAGCCAGTGCGCCGGGCGGGCAAAGCCCCAGTCGTGGTCGCCCCAGCGCATCGGCTTGGGGATCGGCATCGCAGCGATGGCCTCGCGCAGGATCTCCGGCAGCAGCGCGGCGGTACGCGCACCCGGGCTCACCGCACGGTGCACGAAGCGCTCACCCTTGTTGTCGCTGGTCTTCTCCAGCGCGGTCCAGTCGATGCCAGCCTTGGCGGCGAAGCCCTGCAGGGCCTTGGTCGGCTGGCCTTCGGCATCCAGTGCGATGTTCAGGTACGGGCCCAGCACTTCACTGCGCTGTTCCGGCTGTTCCAGGCCGACGCCAGGCAGCAGCACGGCCAGGCGGCGCGGGGTCGACAGCGGGCGTGCATCGCCCAGTTCCAGCTCGACGCCGCGCTTGCGCAGGCCGTCGACAACGCCATCGAAGAAGGCCTGGGCCAGGCCCGGCAGCGCCTTGACCGGCAGCTCCTCGGTGCCCAGTTCGATCAGCAGGGGGGACAGTTGGCTCATCGTTTCAATCCTGTGGTGGGGGCGCAGCGCGCGACGCGGCCGGCGCCCCGGGGCAATGGGGTGATGAAAAGCAGCGAGGCCGTCAGGCCTTCTTCGCGCCCGGGAAGCCCAGCTTCTCGCGCTGCTCGTAGTAGGCCTTGGCCACCGCCTGGGCCAGCGCGCGCACGCGCAGGATGTAGCGCTGGCGTTCGGTCACGCTGATCGCGCGGCGCGCATCGAGCAGGTTGAAGGTATGGCTGGCCTTCATCACCTGTTCGTAGGCCGGCAGCGGCAGGTTCACTTCCACCAGCTTCTGCGCCTCGCGCTCGCACGCGTCGAAGCGGTGGAACATCTCTTCCACGTCGGCGTGTTCGAAGTTGTAGGTGCTCTGCTCCACCTCGTTCTGGTGGTAGACGTCGCCGTAGGTCACCGGCTGGCCATCCGGGCCGTAGGTCCAGACCAGGTCGTAGACGTTGTCGCAGTTCTGCAGGTACATGCACAGGCGCTCGAGACCGTAGGTGATCTCGCCCAGCACCGGGCGGCATTCCAGGCCACCGGCCTGCTGGAAGTAGGTGAACTGGGTCACCTCCATGCCGTTGAGCCAGACTTCCCAGCCCAGGCCCCAGGCGCCCAGGGTCGGCGATTCCCAGTTGTCCTCGACGAAGCGCAGGTCGTGCACCAGCGGGTCGATGCCCAGCGCCTTCAGCGAATCCAGGTACAGCTGCTGGATGTTGTCCGGCGCCGGCTTCATCGCCACCTGGTACTGGTAGTAGCGCTGCAGGCGGTTCGGGTTCTCGCCGTAGCGGCCGTCGGTCGGGCGGCGCGACGGCTGCACGTAGGCCGCGTTCCAGCCTTCCGGACCGATCGCACGCAGGAAGGTGGCCGGGTGGAACGTACCGGCGCCCACCTCCAGGTCGAGCGGCTGGATGAGCACGCAGCCCTGCTGGGCCCAGAACTGGTTCAGGGTCTGGATCAGGCCCTGGAAGGTGATCGGAACGGTCGGGTTCGCGGACATGCGGACGATTCTTGGCCGGCAGAGGGGTGCGCTAGTATAACGGCCGACCTGCGGGGCATTCCGTACCCGGGAGGAGCAGGCAGATGGAACACCGGCTGCCGGCAGGCACGCCCGGGGCACCGGCCCCGTTGCCACCAGGGCGCCTGCAGTTCGAGCAGGTGGCCGCTGCCGCACTGGCCGATGGCCTCATCGCCGAACGTGACCGCGACCGCGTGCGCTTTTCAGCACAGGGCGCGCGCAACGCCAGCGAAGTGCACCCGCTGGTGCTGCTGTCCAACCTCAAGCTGGCCGCCAGCGAGGGCGGCGAGCTCAGCCTGGAACGGCTGACCGAATGGCTGGCCCGGCGCACCGGCTGCCGCTACCTGCGCATCGACCCGACCCGCGTCGACGTCGCCTCGGTCACCGCCGTGGCCTCCCACGCCTATGCCCGCCGCCACCGTTTCCTGCCGCTGGCGGTCGACGCCGAGCGCGTGCTGGTGGCCACCAGCGAGCCGCTGGCGCAGGAATGGCGCCGCGACCTGCAGCACCTGACCCGGCGCCAGATCGAGCTGGCGATGGTCAATCCGCTGGACCTGCACCGCTACACCATGGAGTTCTTCGGGGTCACCCGCTCGGTGCGCGGGGCCCGCGGCGACGTGCGCGGCGAAGCCAACACGACCCTGCCCAGCTTCGAGCAGCTGGTCGAGCTGGGCCGCGCCGGTGACGTCAACGCCGACGACCAGCACATCGTCCACATCGTCGACTGGCTGCTGCAGTACGCCTATGAACAACGCGCCTCGGACATCCACCTGGAGCCGCGCCGCGAGATGGGGCGCATGCGCTTCCGCATCGATGGCGTGCTGCACAAGGTGTTCGAGGTGCCGCCGGCGGTGATGACCGCTGTGGTCAGCCGCATCAAGGTGCTCGGCCGCATGGACCTGGCCGAGCGCCGGCGCCCGCAGGATGGCCGCATCAAGACCCGTTCGCCGGGCGGCCGCGAGGTCGAGATGCGCCTGTCGACCATGCCCACCGCCTTCGGCGAGAAGTGCGTGATGCGCATCTTCGACCCGGATGCCGCCTTCAAGAGCATCGACCAGCTTGGTTTCAGCCCGCAGGAGGCCGCCGGCTGGAATGCGCTGGTCGAGCGTCCGCACGGCATCGTGCTGGTCACCGGCCCGACCGGTTCGGGCAAGACCACCACCCTGTATTCCACCCTGAAGCGGCTGGCCACCCCGGACGTGAACGTGTGCACGGTGGAGGACCCGATCGAGATGATCTCGCCGGAGTTCAACCAGATGCAGGTGCAGGCCAACATCGACCTGGACTTCGCCAGCGGCGTGCGCACCCTGCTGCGACAGGACCCGGACATCATCATGATCGGTGAGATCCGCGACCTGGAGACCGCGCAGATGGCGGTGCAGGCCTCGCTGACCGGCCACCTGGTGCTGTCCACCCTGCACACCAACGATGCGGCCTCGGCCATCACCCGCCTGCTCGACATCGGCGTGCCGCACTACCTGCTGGCCAGCACCATCAACGGCATCCTCGCCCAGCGCCTGGTGCGCACCCTGTGCCCGCACTGCAAGCAGCCGCACACCCTCGGCGCGTCCGATTGGGCGGTGCTGGCTGATAGCCATGCTGCATATCCAGATGCCGCCACGCCCTGTCGGCCGGTCGGTTGCCTGGAGTGCCGGCGCACCGGTTTCCTCGGCCGCATCGGCCTGTATGAGTTGCTGCCATTGGGTTCGCGGCTGCGCAGGCTGATCCGGGCGGACATGGATCTGGCCGCTTTCGGACGTGCCGCACAGGCTGAAGGACTGCGAACCCTACGCCAGGCGGGGCTTGAAAAGGTGGCGCAGGGGCTGACTACAATCGAGGAAGTCCTGTCAGTCCTGCCGCCCCCTGATGAATCCAGCACCGTTCCTGATCCTTGAAACCGGCCGCCCGGTGCCGTCGCTGCGGCGCTACGGCCGTTTTCCGCACTGGATCCGCGTCGCCGCCGGGCTGGAAGAACACGAGACGGTGGTGGTCGACGTCGAGCACGGCGGCCACCTGCCCGACGCCCGCGGCTTCGCCGGCGTACTGGTGACCGGCTCGGCCGCCTACGTCACCGACCACGCCGAATGGAGCGAGCGCAGCGCGGCGTGGCTGCGCCAGGTCGCCCACGACGGCATGCCGGTGTTCGGCATCTGCTACGGCCACCAGCTGCTGGCGCACGCGCTCGGCGGTGAGGTGGCCTACAACCCGGCCGGGCGCGAGTCGGGCACGATCGAACTGGCGCTGGACCCGGCCGCCGCCGAGGATCCGCTGTTCGGCGGCCTGCCCAGCCACTTCCCGGCCCACGCCACCCATATGCAGACCGTGCTGCGCGCGCCCGAGGGTGCCGCGGTGCTCGCGCGCTCGCCGCTGGATGGCTGCCACGCCTTCCGCTGGGGCCGCCAAGCCTGGGGCGTGCAGTTCCACCCCGAGTTCGCCACCCACCACATGCGCGGCTACATCCGTGCCCGCGCCGACTGCATCGGCCGCCACGGCGGCTGCGCGCGCAGCATCGAGCGCGCGGTCAGCGCCGCGCCCCTGGCCCGCCAGCTGTTGCGGCGCTTCGTCCGCCAGGCCCGCCAGTCTTCAGCCCAGCCGGTCGCAAAACAGGGATAATCGGCGGCACGGGCACCCGCCCGGCCCCCTTCTGTCCCTTCCCGGATGTCCATGAAAGAGATTCGCAAGCTGCCGGCTTCGGCGGGCGCCCAGTGGTTGCTGGATACGTTCGCGCTGTACCGGCGTGCGCCGCTGCAGCTGGCCCGGATCGGCCTCACCTGGCTGGTGGTCAGCTGGGTGGTCACCCTGCTGTCGACCCTGATCCCGGGTGCCGCCGGCCTGGCCGTGCAGTTGATGACCCTGGCCATTTCGCCGGTGATGTTCGGCGGCATGCTGTACGCGATGGGCGAGATCGACGAGGGCCGTCCCGGCCTGGCCTCGCACCTGCTGCAGCCGATCCGCGACCACCGCGTCAGCCACCTGCTGGTGCCGCTGGCCATCCAGGTGCTGGCGGTGCTGCTGCTGGGCGTGCTGCTGTTCCTGATGATCGGCCGCGAAGGCTTTGCCGCCTTCAGCGAGGTCATGACCAAGATGGAGCAGATCAGCCGCAGCGGCCAGCAGATCAGCCCGGATGATGCGGCGAACCTGGTGGCCAACCTGCCGGCCAAGCGCATCGCCCTGTGGCTGTTCCTGGTGTTCGTCACCGCGGTGGGCCTGTCGCTGGCGATGTTCACCCAGCCGGCGCTGGTGGTGTTCGACAAGCAGAGCGGCATGCACGCGCTGCGCCTGAGCCTGCAGGGCTGCATCGAGAACATCGTGGCGATGACCGTGTTCGCGGTGCTGGGCCTGATCGCGGCGTTCTGCGGTTACATCCTGTTCGTCATCGTCATCCAGATCGCGATGCTGATCGGCGGCCCGCTGGCGGCGGCGTTCATCGCCCAGCTGGTGCTGACCACGGTGGTGATGCCGCTGTACGTCGGCGCGGTCTATGCCGCCTGGAAACAGATGTTCGTCCACCGCGGCAACCGCGCCGCACCGCCGGTGCCGGCCACCCCGCCGCAGAACGACGTCTTCCACGCCTGACCTGGGTAGATCCACGCCATGCGTGGATGAAACGGATCAATGAAGAACGCCGGGCCATGCCCGGCGTTCCCGTATCAGGCAGCGGGCTTCTTCACCGCTGCAGACGGCACCAGCCAACGTGCGGCGTGGATGCCCAGCTCGTAGAGCAGGCACATCGGGATCGCCAGCATCAGCTGCGAGACCACGTCCGGCGGGGTCAGCACCGCGGCCAGCACGAAGATGCCGACCACCGCGTAGCCGCGGCCTTCCTTGAACTGCTGCGGCGTCACCCAGCCCAGCAGCACCAGGATCACCATCGCCACCGGCAGCTCGAAGCTGCCGCCGAAGGCGAAGAAGATCGCCAGCACGAAATCCAGGTAGGCGTTCGCATCCGGGGTGATCGCGATCACTTCCGGGCTGAAGGTGGTGAGGAAGTGGAACACCGCCGGCAGCACCAGGAAGTAGGCGAACGCGCAGCCGGTGTAGAACAGCAGCACCGACGACACCAGCAGCGGCACCGCCAGGCGCTTCTCGCGCGCGTACAGGCCGGGGGCGACGAACGCCCACAGCTGGTACAGCAGCCACGGCACGGCCACGAACAGGGCCACGAAGCAGGTCAGCTTCAACGGCGCGAAGAACGCACCGGCCGGGTTGGTGGCGATCATCGTCTGCCCGTTCGGCAGCTGCGACACCAGCGGTTCGGCCAGCGCGTTGTAGAGCTTCTGGGTGAACGGCAGCAGGCCCAGCAGCACCACGCCGAAACCGAGCAGCCCGCGGATCAGCCGCGCGCGCAGTTCGACCAGGTGCTCGACCAGCGAGCTTTCACCGAAATCATGGTCGCTCATGGCTGGCGCTCCGGCGGAACGGGCGCATCGGCCACGGGGGTGTCAGCAGGCGCGGAAGCGGCCGGCTGCGCTGGGGCATCGGGTGCTGAAACGACATCCTGCGCCGCCACGGGCGCCGGGACCTCATCGGCCAGGTGCGGCGGCGTCTGCGCCGGGGCCGGCGCGCGCACTTCCTGGGCCAGGTCATCGCCCTGCTGCTGTGCCTGCGCTGCCTCGCGCCGCACCGCTTCGCCGCTGGCGCGCAGCTGGCTCTCGGTGTCCTGCATGCTCTGCCGCACGTCCTGCATCTGCCGCTTGATCTCCTCGGCCTGCAGTTCGCGCTCCAGCTCCTGCTTCACCGAGTCCCACTGGTTGCGGGCGCGACGCACCCACAGGCCGGCGAAGCGGGCCGCCTTGGGCAGGCGCTCGGGACCGAGCACCACCAGGGCGACCACCGCGATCACCAGCAGTTCGCTGAAACCAATATCAAACACCGCAACCGCTCCGGATCAACGCGCGTTGCGGTCGTGCTCGTCCTGCGCCGTGCGCGAGGCGTCCTGGCTGCGCGACTCGTCGCCCAGCTGCGCCGACGGCTTGTCGTCGTCGCGCATGCCCTTCTTGAATTCCTTCACCGCCGAGCCGAGGTCCTTGGCACCACTGGTCAGCCGCTTGGTGCCGAACACCAACAGAACCACGGCCAGGACAATCAACCAATGCCAGATGCTCAAACTGCCCATAAAGACACTCGTTACGTTGTGATCAGGCTGTCGAGCATAGCGCACCGGCTGTAAGCCGGCGCGCGTGACGAAAGTCAGTTGCCGCCCAGCGTCTCGGTGCGGATTTCACCGTCGCCGACCGGCTGGAAACCCTGCTGTGCCGGCGGCGGGTTCTGCGGCATGTTCTGCAGCGGCGCGGTGGTCGCTTCGGCCGGGGCCGCGACCGGTGCCTGAACAGGCGCCTGGACCGGCGGCGGCGGTGCGCTTGCAGTGCCACCGTTGCCGGTGCGGTTGTTGCGCGCGGCGTAGGTGGCTTCTTCCAGGCGGTCACGGAAGGCGACCACGTCCATCGACGGCGAACCGGCGGCGCGACCTTCGAAGATCATCCGCGGCGTGGTGTTGCTGCCGTAGGCGTCGAGGTTGGCGGCATCGTCGATCTGCAGCACCGCGCCATCCAGGGCGACGCCGGCGAACAAGCCGCGGGCACGCGACCACGACCAGATCTCGGCCTTCAGCTGGCCATCGGTGGCGGCGGCGGCATTGCGGCCCACCGGACCGGCGGCCACGCCGGCATCGGCGCCCAGGGTGAACTTGCCATTGACCAGATTGTCGAGGCTGCGGTCGTTGCGGAACACCAGCACCACGTCGGAGGACTGCACGCCGGCCTGGAAGCCGATGCTGCCGCCGGTGAGCTTGATGAACACCGGGTTGGACCAGGCGCCATTGGGCATGCGCACCGACATCAGGCCATGGCCACGGCGACCGCCGATGACCAGACCGGCCTTGATCGTGTCGGGAATGACGATGACCGCGCGGCCTTCGTCGAGCAACTTGTCCGGAATGCCCTGATCGGGAATTTCCTGGATTTCAGCCAGCACACGCACCGCGTTGCGGGCGCGCTGGTCTTCCTGCGGTCCGGCCATGGCCTGGCTGGACAGCAGGCTGGCGGCGATCAGCAGGGCTTGGATCGGGCGACGCATGGCGGGCTCCAGAAGTCAGTCCATAGGAAGATATAGCAAGTGACTGAAATTAGTAGCGTTGTGATGAATATCCAATGAGCGTGGCGCATGCGGATAAACGCCCTGCATCGACACGATCCAAACCCTGCATCCCGGCGCGGCATCGGATCGGCGACAATAGCCCTCATGCTCGACGCACCCGATACCGCCGTGCTGGCGGTCAACCTAGGCACGCCCGAGACGCCGACGGCCCCCGCCGTCCGTCGTTACCTGGCTGAATTCCTGTCCGACCCCCGCGTGGTCTCGATTCCGGCGCTGCTCTGGCAGCCGCTGCTGCGTGGGCTCATCCTGCCGCTGCGCAGTGGCCGTTCAGCCGCGAAGTACGCCATGGTGTGGCTGCCGGAAGGCTCGCCGCTGATGGTGCATACCCGCCGCCTGGCCGAGGCCATGCAGGCCCTGCTGCCCAGCCTGCGGGTGCGCCATGCCATGCGCTACGGCGCACCGGCGCTCACCGCCGAGCTCGACCGCCTGGCCGCCGAAGGCGTGCGCCGCATCGTCGTGCTGCCGCTGTACCCGCAGTATTCGACCACCACCACCGCCTCGATCGAGGACCGCGTGGATGACTGGCAGCGCCGCCATCCCGGCATCACCATCAGCCTGGTGCAGGATTACTCGGTCGACCCGGACTGGGTCGCCGCGGTCGCCGGCTCCATCCAGCGCTATTGGCAACAGCACGGCCGCGGCCAGAAGCTGGTGTTTTCCTTCCACGGCATTCCGCAGCGCCTGGCCGACGCCGGCGATCCGTACCCGCAGCGCTGCGAAGCCAGCGCGCAGGCCATCGCCAAGGCACTGGGGCTGGCTGCCGATGAATGGCAGCTCGGCTACCAGTCGCGCTTCGGCCGCGAACGCTGGCTGCAGCCCTACGCCGAACCGAGCCTGTGGGCGCTGGCCGAATCGGGCGTGAAGCAGATCGACGTGGTCTGCCCGGGCTTCGCCACCGACTGCCTGGAAACGCTGGAAGAAGTGGCGATGGGCTTCACTGAAACGCTGGCCGAGCGCGGCGCGCAGATGCGCTACATCCCGTGCCTCAACGCCGAACCCGAACACGCCCGTGCCCTGGCACGCCTCGCCGTGGCATCGCTGGCATGAGCCTGCAACCGTTCGCGATGGACGTGGCGGGCGCGCGCGTGGCGGGCCTGCGCGGCGGCACTGCCGGTGGCACCCGCGTGCTTGCCCTGCATGGTTGGCTGGACAACGCCGCCAGCTTCGTACCGCTGGCGCCGCACCTGGCCGAGGTGGAGCTGGTGGCCATCGACCTGCCCGGCCACGGCCACAGCGCCCACCTGCCGGCCGGCGCGGTCTACACCACACCGGCGGCGATCACCCACGTGCTCGATGTCGCCGACGCGCTGGGCTGGGACCGTTTCACCCTGATGGGCCATTCGATGGGCGCCGGCATCGCCAGTCTCACCGCCGCCGTCAGTGATCGCGTCGAGCGGCTGGTCGCCATCGAGGCGCTGGGCGGCCTGCGCGGGCCGGAAGAAGAAACCGCCGATCGCCTGCGCGAGCATGTGAATGCCACCCGCGCCCTGGCCCGCAAGCAGCTGCGCGTGTTCCCCGAACTGGCCGCGCCCATCCGCGCGCGGATGATGACCAACCAGCTCAGCGAAGGCTGCGCCCGCCTGCTGGTCGAGCGCGGCGTCGAGCCGGTGGAAGGCGGCTACCGCTGGTGCAGCGATCCGCGCCTGATGCTGCCCACCGCCATCCGCCTCAGCGAAGGGCAGATCGACAATCTGCTGCAGGCCATCGCCTGCCCCACCCAGGTGATCTACGCCACGCCGGCACAGTCCTACTATCCCGAGCCGGGGCGCAGCCAGCGCCTGCAGCACCTGCGCGACGGCCGCCTGGCGGTGTTCCCGGGCAACCACCATCTGCACATGGAACAGCCAGCGCAGATCGCCGAGGTCATCAACGGCTTCCTCGCCGTCTGATCGCGTTGCTTCACCGCAACCGCGGCTGAGCGGGAACCGCCGCGTGCGCTTCACTCCACGCGCGCGCGGCCGATAGAACAGTTGCGGGCCCCTGCGCCCGCAGCACGCGGGCCCGGTCGGGCCTGCGGCTGTTCGTGGTCCTGCAAGGAAGCCCGCATGTCTTTCTGTCCGCACCATCGCCCACAGGACGTGGCCCCGGTGCCTGCCTGCTCCACCTCCCCCTTTCGCAACCCTTGCCCTGCCACCGTCCCGCCGTCGCGCGGGCGGGTTTGCGGGGCCGTTGCCGTCCGTTGATCCAGGAGTCGCCGATGTCCATTGCATCCCCCCGTCCGCCCGACCAGGGCCGCCTTCCCTACCTGCAACAGCTCGCACGACGCGGTGATCGCCGCCTGCTGCTGGGCAGCGCCTTCATGGCCCTGCTTGGGCTGGGCCTTGCCGTAGGCAGCCAAGGCGGGCTGATGGCCGCGCTGGCGGCATCCGCCGTGCTGCCTGCCGCGTGGCTGGGCGGCCCGCAGGCCGGCACGCCGCTGGCCCGCAATGGCCTTGCGGTGCTCGTCGCCATCCAGCTCAGCCTGCTCTGCCATCTGGGTGGCCTCGGCCCGGCGTTGCCGATCGCCGTGCTGCTGGGGGTCCTGCTGGGTCATCGCGACCGTCTGCCACTGTGGCTGGCCGGCGCGGTCGGGGTGATCGCCCTGCTGCTGCCGCTGGTGCAGGGCGCCGCGGTACTGCCGGCCGTGTTGCACGCGGCGGCGCTGGCCGCGCTTGCGGCCGTGCTCGGCCAGACCGCCGCGCGCCTGCGCCAGCAGAGCGAGGCGCTGGGCCATGGCCCTCAGCGGCTGGCCGCCCTTGCCCGCGATATCGCCACCGGCGCCGACCTGTCCGCGCACGGCAACGTGCAGGATTACGCCGCAGGTTCGCTGGCCCACGCCCTGGCCGACACCGCCCGCCACGTGCAGGCGCAGCGCGAACGCCAGGTACAGGGTCATGCCGACAACGCACAGATCCGCCAGGCGTTGGATGTCTCGCGTACGGCAATGATGATCGCCGACAACGACCACGTGATCCGTTACGTAAACCATTCGGTGGTGGCCCTGCTGCGCAACCAGCAGGCGAACCTGCGCCAGGCCTTCCCCGATTTCGATGCCGAACAGCTGGTCGGCAGCAGCATCCATCGTTTCCACGCCAACCCCGACCGCATCCGCGCCATCCTCAACACGCTGCAGGTCACCCATAACGGCAAGATCCAGATCGGCCCGGTGCACTTCGCCCAGGTGGTCACGCCGGTGTTCGATGCACAAGGCATGCGCCTGGGGTTTGCCGTGGAGTGGCATGACCGCACGCATGAGCTGACGCTGGAGAATTCAGTGGCCGGCATCGTGGCGGCAGCGGCGGCCGGCGATCTGGACCAGCGCCTGCAGGCCAGTGAGGGCGCCAGCTTCCTGGACGGCCTGACCGGTGGCATCAACCAGTTGATGGCGACGGTCGGCGGCACCGTGGAAGAGGTTCGACAGATGCTGGCCGCACTCGCCCGCGGTGAGCTCGACCGGCGCATGGAAGGCGAATACCACGGTGCGTTTGCCGCGATCCAGCGCGACGCCAATGTCACGGCGACCCAGCTGGCGCGCATGGTCGGTCGCATCCAGCGCAGTGCCGGCGCGATCCGTGGTGCCGCCAACGAGATTGCCTCCGGCAACGATGCATTGTCCGAGCGCAGTGAGCGCCAGGCCGCGCACCTGCAGGAGACGGCCGCGTCGATGGAGGAACTGACCGCCACCGTGCGGCAGAACGCCAGCCACGCACGCCAGGCCAGTGACCTGGCCAGCACCACGCAGGGCGCGGCCAACGAGGGCAACGTGGCCATGCAGCGGGTGGTCACCACAATGCAGGCCATCGAAGCCGCCTCGCGTCGCATCGGTGACATCACCGGCGTCATCGACGGTATCGCGTTCCAGACCAACATCCTGGCCCTGAACGCCGCGGTGGAGGCCGCCCGCGCCGGCGAGCAGGGTCGCGGCTTCGCCGTGGTTGCCAGCGAGGTACGCGTGTTGGCCCAGCGTTCGGCGGCGGCGGCGCAGGAGATCAAGAAGCTCATCGACGAAGCCGGCCGCGAGGTGGGCGAAGGCGCGCAGCTGGTGGCCGACGCCGGCCAGCGCATGCAGGGCATTGTCGGCGGCGTGCAGAGCGTGAGCGCGTTGATGCAGGAGATCTCCGCGGCCTCGCAGGAGCAGTCCAGCGGCATCGAACAGATCAACCAGACCGTGGTGCAGATGGACCAGGCGACGCAGCAGAACGCGGCCCTGGTTGAAGAAGCCACTGCCGCCGCACGCGAGCTGCAGGTGCAGGCGGGCACGTTGAGTGAAGCGGTTGCGGTGTTCCGGCAGCAGGAAACGCGGGAGATGGCGCTGGCCTGAGGCCAGACGCCCGGTTCCTGCTTTGTGCTTTGGGTGGGTGCCAACCGCGGTTGGCACCTTGCCTGTGCCGGCCAGCGGCCGGCACTACCGTCCTTGCTCCATGCACGCGGGCCGCTGCTCTGGTAGATGCCAACCTTGGTTGGCACCGCTGTTCCTGCAGGCGCCTGTGCCGCGCTTTTGCCGGCCAGCGGCCGGCATTACCGCTGTTGCTCCATGCCGTTTGCCGGCACGGCACATCCACGCACGGCGTGGCTCTACCGGGGAACGCCACGCGCGGAATCTCCCGCAGCATGATTATCCACGCGCAAAGAAAAAACCCCGCTGCGTGAGCAGCGGGGTTTTTGGGTGTAAACCCTGGCGATGACCTACTCTCGCATGGCTTGAGCCACACTACCATCGGCGCAGCTGCGTTTCACTTCCGAGTTCGGGATGGGATCGGGTGGTTCCACAGCGCTAATTTCACCAGGGAGTAAAACAATTAATAGTTGCTTGATCAAACGTCTGCAAGATGGACAATCATCCTTCCTGCAGGCGCCTTCACAAGATACCTGCGCATACTTTCAAAGATCAGGGGAAGTGGCCTCAGCGCCATTCCCGCGTGCTGCGAAGTTTCCTTCGTAGCGAGCCGCCCATTATAGCCGGCTTTTCCGCCTCGTCAACACCTTTTTTCAAGGCCGTCTCACCGGAGTGGACGTTGTTGCCGATGCCGCTTCGTCGTTGGACCCGAAGGTATTTCGTCGTTGCGAGCCGCCTATTATGCCGGACTTTTCGAGTCCGTCAACACCTTCGTTCGATCAACTCGTTCGCCGGTGTGGCGTCGCTGTTGGCGTGTCGCTTCCGAGGAAGTTGCCACGCCGCAGCAAGGGAGCGAATTCTAGAGATCCTGCAGAATTCGTCAACCCTTTTTTTCAGGAAGATGACAATCGCATCGCGTATGCAGTGCATGGCACGCGTGCCGGCATCCCTGCGGCGTTGCCCGCGCGTTGCGCGGTCAACGCCGCAAGCGCTATGTATGTACGGATGCATACAGAAGAGACAACGATGGGCACGCAGGTCAGACAGGTGTGGTGGCGCGATCTTTCGGTACCGGCAATCGTGGCCGGCTTCATCACGGTGCTGGTGGGCTTCGCCAGTTCGGCGGTGATCGTGTTCCAGGCCGCACAGGCCGTCGGCGCAGATCAGGCACAGATCGCGTCCTGGATGTGGGCGCTTGGCCTGGGCATGGGCGTCACCTGTATTGGTCTCTCGCTGCGCTACCGCGTGCCCGTGGTCACCGCCTGGTCGACCCCGGGTGCGGCAATGCTGGTGGTGGGTGCCGGTGGCGCCTCGCTGTCCGAGGCCACGGGTGCATTCCTGCTCGCGGCGGTGCTGGGCATGATTGCCGGCTTCTCGGGCATCTTCGCCCGGCTGATGCAGCGCGTGCCGATGGCGCTGGCGGCGGGCATGCTGGCCGGCGTGCTGCTGCGCTTCGGCCTGGATGTGTTCGTGGCGATGAACACCCAGGTCGTGCTCGCCCTGGCGATGTTCGCCACCTGGCTGGCCGGGCGACGCCTGTTCCCGCGCTATGCGGTGATCGCCACTCTGCTGGTCGGCATCATCATCGCTGCCAGCCGTGGCCTGCTGCACGCGCAGGACCTCCACCTGCAGCTGGCCACCCCGCACTGGGTGACGCCCTCGCTGTCGTGGCAGGCGGTGGCCGGCATCGCCCTGCCCCTGTTCGTGGTCACCATGGCCTCGCAGAACATCCCCGGGGTGGCGGTGATGCGCGCCTCTGGTTACAGCGCGCCCATTTCGCCGGTGATCGGCTGGATCGGCGTGGTCAATACGCTGCTGGCCCCCTTCGGCGCCTATGCACTGAACCTGGCGGCGATCACCGCGGCGATCTGCATGGGCCGCGATGCCCATGAGGACCCCGCGCGCCGCTACACCGCGGCCATGGCCGCCGGTGCCTTCTACATCCTGATCGGCCTGTTCGGGGCGACGGTGGCGGCGCTGTTTGCTGCCTTCCCCAAGGAACTGGTCGCCTGCGTGGCCGGCATCGCCCTGTTCGGCACCATTGGCAACAGCCTGGCCAGCGCCCTGGCCGTGGAACGCGACCGCGAGGCCGCGCTGGTCACCTTCCTGGTCACCGCCTCCGGCGTGTCACTGGCCGGCATCGGTTCGGCCTTCTGGGGCCTGGTGGCCGGCTCGCTGTGCCTGCTGGTGCTGCGCCCACGGCTGCAGGCTCAATAGGACGTCGGCAGGAACGCCAGGCCCACCAGCAGCGCCAGCACCGCAGCAAGGCTGAGCACCAGGCCCAGCCAGCTGACGTCGCCGCGCCGGGCCAGTTCCTGCTGCAGCGCGGCCGGGTCGCTGCCGGTCAGCGCGCGGGCCTGGGCGATCTGGCGCTGGCAATGCCGCAGGTACCAGTGGTTGGCGAACACGCCGGCGGTAACGCCCAGCGCCAGGCTTGAGATGGACGAGAAGGCCTCCGGCACGTCGAGCAGGGCTTCGGCCACGCTGCTGGCCACCAGCACGGCGACCCACAGCATCGCCACCCGGTACATGCGCCGGTACATCATCCACGGCAGGCCGAACAGGAACGCGGGCCAGTGCCAGGTGCCGGACGCATGGGGCACGCCCTGGTCCAGCCGCCAGCGCCGCCGGTAGACCGCGAAGTTGCGGCCGACCACTGCGGCGTACAGCGCCATGTCGCCTTCCAGCGGCTGGCTGTCCTGCGTGGGGCCCGCCAGCAGCGCCGGCGCCGTGTCGGGCGCGCGGTAGGGGTCATCGATCCCACGGTCGACGACAACCGCCGGGGCGGCGACGTCGGCCGTCTGGGGCGGCGGGTCGAGTTCGGCCAGCGGGCGCCAGGTCGGCATGCCCTCGCACCAGAGCAGGGTGGCGGCCCCTACCCTGCCCTCGGCCTGCAGCTGCCGCAGGCCGGCCAGGTCGACCGGCCCCTCGCGCTGGCTGCTGTTGGCGTAGTACCACTGTGCGTCCTGCATGCATCGCTCCTTGTCTGTAACGGGGCCCAGCTCAGGGCTGGGGCTGGCTGGACAGCACCTGCACCAGCACGTGGCGGCCGCCCGGGGCCACGGTCACGACATCCGGACCGGCGTTTGCAGCCTCCAGGCAGACGTACTCGCGCCAGCCATCGCCAACGTCGGCCATCTTCGCCGCCGCTTCAGCGCCGGGGTTCCAGGCCACCAGCGCGCGGCTGCCTTCGGTGCGCAGTTCGATGCGGCGCTTGAGCACCGGGTCGCGCAGCACGTAGCGGCCGCCGGCCGGGCTGTAGATGCGGTCGCTGCGGCCCGGATCGCGCGGATCGCGCAGGGACCACGGCCCCTGCTGGCGGCGGGTCTGGGCGTAGTCCTCGTACTTGTCCTGGTAGGTCACCCCGTCCACGCCGTCCACTTCCACGCGGGTGGCGTCGCCCACGCGGAAGTAGTTGTGCAGGGCCTGGGTGAAGGTGGCCGGTGCGCTGCCGGTGTTCTCGGTGACCAGCTGCTGGCGCAGTTCGCGGCCCACGCGCACGGTCATGCTCAGGCGCAGGCCGAGATCCTGCAGCGCCGGTGGCGCCAGGGTCAGCTCGATGCTGCCGTCGTCGAGGCGGCGCGCCTGCTGCAGTTCCCACGGCAGGGTGCGGACGAAGCCGTGCGCCGGCACGTCATTGCCCTGGCCCTGGCGGCCGAAGTACGGCCAGCACACCGGGCTGCCGCCACGGATGGGGGTTGGCAGCTCGGCCCGCTTGGGCGACAGCCACATCACGTCGGGCTGGCCCTTGGGCACGAAGGACAGCAGCTGGCCGCCGAACACGCTGATGGCGGCGGTGGCTTCGGGGGTTTCCACCAGCCAGGCATCGAGTCCCTGGAACTGGCCGCTGCTGACACCCTGGATCTGTTGCACGGTGGATCGACTCCGTAAGGCCGGCGACTGCGCGGCACTGTAGTTGGCGGGAAGACTGAAACGGGTGGGTGTGGCCGGCGTGCGCGGTTCGGCCTGCAGCGCGCGCAGGATGCGCTGGCCGGGGCGGCCATCGGCATCGGCCCAGCCCAGGCGGCGCTGCTCGACCTGGAGCGCGCGCCGGCTGGCATTGCCGATCATGCCATCGGCACTGCCGATATCGTGGCCACGGGCCAGCAGCAGGGTCTGCAGCTGGCGGCGCTCGTCGCGGCCGAGGCCGGGATCATCGGTGGGCCAGGCGGTCGCCAGGCCGTTGCCGCCGCGCAGGCGATCGGCCAGGGTGGCGATGGCCAGCGCGTAGCTTTCGGCGGCGTTGTAGCTGTAGATCGCATCGTAGTTGCGGAAAACCAGCAACGCCGGGCCCTTGGCACCGGCCGGCAGCAGCAGGGCCGCGCGGGCATCGGCCGGCAGGCCCTGCGGCGCGAGGGCGCTGCCATCCAGGCCGGTGATGCCCAGTGCGCGCCAGTCGGCCAGCGCGCGACGCTGGGTGCGCCCGGCCTGCGCCGTCTTGAAGCCCTCGGGAATGCGTACCTCCATGCCCCACGGCTCGCCGCTGCGCCAACCGGCGCGCTTGAGATAGTTGGCGGTGGAGGCGAGTGCGTCGGGAATGCTGGCCACCAGATCGCGGCGGCCATCGCCATCACCGTCGACGGCGATGCGCGCATAGGTGCTGGGCATGAACTGGGTGTGGCCGAAGGCGCCGGCCCAGGAACCGGTGAGTCCCTGCGCCTGCAGGTCGCCCTGCTCGATCAGCTTGATGAGCGCCAGCAGTTCGCCACGGAAGAAAGGCTGGCGACGGCCCGCACAGGACAGCGTGGCCAGCGACTGCAGCAGCGGACGCTTGCCGAACACGCGGCCATAATCGCTCTCCACGCCCCATACGGCGACGATGGTGGCCGGATCGACGCCGTACTGGGCCGATACCCGCTGCAGCAGATCACGATGCTGCTGCAGCATGGCGCGGCCATCGTCCACCCGCGGGCGATCGACCAGGGCAGCCAGGTAATCCCAGATCGGCGTGGTGAATTCCGGCTGCGCATCCAGCAGCGGCAGCACGCTGGGGTCGGGCTGCAGGCCGGCGGTGATGGCAGCGAAGCGATCCGCGGCGATGCCCTGCTTGGTGGCCGTGGCCTGCAGCTGCGTCATGCAGCGGGCGAAGGCCGGATCAGCGGCGGGTGTCGGTGGCGCCGTCAACGGCGCGGCCAGCGCGGCGGCCAGGCCGAGCGTGGTCATCAAGGGCATGGCGTCCTCCGTGTTGCCGGTGCTGGAGCCATGTTAGCGCGGGCAGACGGTCTGGCAGGCGCGAGGCATGGCCCGGCGCTACCGATGCGCAGCGGAGGCGCGCAGCAGGCGCAGGCCGTACGCCGGATCGGACGCATTCCAGTGGGCGATGGTTTCCAGCCCGGCCTGCTGCAGCAGGTGGTTGAAGCTGGCATCGGTGTACTTGTGGCTGTACTCGACCCGGATCGGTTCGCCGGCCTGGAAGTGGAAGGTCTGACCGTCCAGGTGCACGTCCTGCTCGCGCTGGCTGACCAGGTCGGTTTCGATGCGCAGGCGCGCGGTGCTGTAGCGGGCCTGGTGGCGGAAGCCATCGAGATCGAAATCGCTGCCGACCTCGCGGTTGAGGCGGGCCAGCAGGTTGAGGGTGAAGGCGGCGGTGATGCCGTCGGCATCGTTGTAGGCGGCCTCGATCAGCGCCGGGTCCTTGTGCAGGTCGATGCCGACCAGCGCCAGGCCGTCACCGCCCATGGTCTGGCGCATCGCGCGCAGCAGGGCGATGGCCTCTTCGCCGGCGAAGTTGCCCAGGGTGGAACCGGGGAAGAACAACAGGCGCCGCGCCGCCTGGCGTTCCGGTTCGGGGACCTGCACCGGGCGGGTGAAGTCGGCGCAGACCGGCAGCATCTCCACCTTCGGCAGCGCCGGGGCGAGGTGGTCGATGCTGGACAGCAGCGCGGCGCGCGAGATCTCGATGGGGGTGTAGGCCACCGGATCGTGCAGGGCGGCCAGCAGCAGGGCGGTCTTGCGGCCGCTGCCACTGCCCAGTTCGACCACGTGGGCATGGGCGCCGACGGCGCTGGCGATTTCCGGCAGCACCCTGTCGAGCAGTGCCAGTTCGGTGCGCGTGGGGTAGTACTCGCGGGTGTGAGTGATCTGCTCGAACAGGCGCGAGCCACGCGCGTCGTAGAAATACTTGGACGGCAGCTGGCGCGCGGCGCACGAAAGGCCGGCCACGGCGTCGGCCATGATCTGCTGGCGGCCGGGGGTGAGGTCGGTCAGCGCCTGCAGCGCGTCCTGCACGGTACTCATGGAAGATCCCTCGCCAGGCGCACGCCGGAGAACTGCCAGCGCGCCGGTGGATTGAAGAAGTTGCGGTAACTGCTGCGGACGTGGCCGCGCGGGGTGGCGCAGCTGCCGCCGCGCAACACCCACTGGCCACACATGAATTTGCCGTTGTATTCGCCCAGATTGCCGCCGAAGGGCTGGAAGCCGGGGTAGGCGCCATAGGCGCTGGAGGTCCATTCCCAGACATCGCCGAACAGCTGGCGCAGGCCCGTGCCCTGCCCTGCATGAGGATGCAGCTGGTCGTCGTCGGCGAAGTGGCCGCTGGGCGGCTGCGTGGCGGCGACCGCTTCCCATTCGAATTCGGTCGGCAGCCGTGCCTCATGCCAACGCGCGCAGGCGTCGGCTTCGTAATAGCTGAGGTGGCAGACCGGCGCATGTGGATCGAGCGCGCGCCAGCCGCCGAGGGTGTACTCGCGCTGCAGGTCGTCGTGCCAGTACAGCGGGTGCTGCCAGCCCTCGGCCTCGCACAGGGCCCAGCCTTCGCTGAGCCACCAGCGCGGATCGCGGTAGCCGCCGGCATCGACGAAGGCGCGGTACTCGCCGTTGCTGAGCGGGCGCTCGGCGATGGCGTGTGCGGGAACAAGTACGCGGTGCGGCGGCGATTCGTTGTCGTAGGCGAAGGGCGCGTGCTGCGGCCAGCGCGCTGCGCCGACGCTGACGATGCTTTCTTCCCGTGCAACCCAGCCCTGTGCGCTGGCCGCGCTGGTGACCGCCGCGAGGTCTTCGCGATAGGGCGGCTGCAGCGGGTTGCACCACAGCGCGTGCTTGATGTCGGTCAGCAGCAGTTCCTGGTGCTGCTGTTCGTGCTGCAGGCCCAGCTGCAGGTGCTGCAGCGCCTCTTCACCGAGATCGCCATCGGCCAGGCGCGCCAGCACCTGCTCATCGACGTGCCGGCGATAGTCGCGCACCTGCTGCAGCGAGGGCCGCGACAGCAGGCCACGGCGTGGGCGGGCATGGGCCGGGCCGAGGCTCTTGTAGTAACTGTTGAACAGGAAATCCCAGGCCGGATCCCACGGCTGGTGGCCACGTACGCTGGCCAGCACGAAGCGCTCGAAGAACCAGGTGGTGTGGGCCAGGTGCCATTTGGTCGGGCTGGCATCGTCCATGCTCTGCAGCATCGCGTCTTCGGCGCTGAGCGGTGCGGCCAGCTGCTGGCTGCGTCCACGCACGTGGGCGAAGTGGCTGGCGAGTTCACGCTGCGGGGCAGCGACGGCGAGGGTTGCGCTGTCCATGGGCCCAGCTTCGGCTGCCACGGGTGAGCGCGATGTCATCGCATGGCGTCAGCGCATTCACATCGCGCCCATTCAAGAACCCTGCGCCAACGCCGCTAACGGCAGTGCTGCGGCCGTGTAGTGACCGCGCTGGAATTACCGCTTGTCCGATCATCCGCTCCGCCAGCCTGCGCATTACCTGTTCGTGCTGCCCGCCCTGCTGGTCGCACTGGTGCTGTGGGCCACCCTGGGCAACGAGGATGTCGGCCGCGCCGGCCAGCGCGTGCTGCCCTGGTTGCTGGCCTGCCTGGGCGCGGGGCTGGCGCTGATGTACAACCAGGTGCGCACGCTGTGCCTGTTGCTGCTGGTGGCGGCCGTGTTCACGGTGCTGCACCCGGACCTGGCCCACTACCTGCGGCTGGGCTACGTCAGCCCGCTGACGCCGCTGCGCTTCCATGCGGTATCCACCTGGCTGCCACTGCTGTTTGCCGTGCATGCGCTGTGGCCCGAGCGTGGCCGGCGCCGCCAGGACCTGCTGCTGCGCGGGATCGGCAGCGGCACCCTGCTGGCGATCTTCATCCTGCTGGCCGCGCAGCAGCCGCAGGACATGCATGACCTGCTGTCGAACCGGCACTTCGCGTGGATTCCGAGCGACTGGAATGCGCTGGCGCAGCTGCCGGCCCTGCTGTTCCTGGCGGCGACCGCTGCGCTGGGCTGGCAGGCCTGGCGGCGGCCGCGCCCCCTGCACACGGCGATGCTGCTGGCGCTGCTGTGCCTGTGGTGGATGCTGCCGCGCATCTTCCTGCAGCCGGCGCTGCTGCCGGCGCTGAGCGTGGCCGCACTGCTGCTGATGCTGGGCGCCGCCCTGCAGGAATCCTTCCACATGGCATTCCGCGATGAGCTGACCGGACTGCCGGGGCGGCGCGCCTTCAACGAAACCCTGCAGCGTGCCGCCGGCACCTACAGCATCGCGATGGTGGACGTGGACCACTTCAAGAAGTTCAACGACACCCACGGCCACGACACCGGCGATGACGTGCTGAAGCTGGTGGCCTCGCGGCTGGCGCGGGTGGGCGATGGCGGCCGCGCGTTCCGCTATGGCGGCGAGGAGTTCGCGGTGGTGTTCCTGGACCGCGCGGCGCCGGCCTGCGTGGATGCGGTGGAAGCGCTGAGGCAGAGCATCGAGGACAGCCGCATGCAGCTGCGCGACCGCAGCACGCGCAGCCGTGACGACGCGGCCGGGCAGCAGCAGCGCGGCCGCGGCGGCAGCGGCCAGGTGGTGCAGGTGACGGTGAGCATCGGCCTGGCCGACAGCCGCATCGATGCGCGCCCGGCCGGGGTGGTCAAGGCCGCCGACCAGGCGCTGTATGCGGCCAAGGAAGAAGGCCGCAACCGGGTCTGCGCGCACGGCGGCCAGCGCGTGCTGGCGGTGCGCGGCGGCGCCGAGGCTCAGACCGCGTCGAGGTAGTACCAGCGGCCGTCGATGCGCAGGAAGCGGCTGTGCTCGGTCATCCGCACCGCGCTTCCACCGCCGATGCGGTAGCGGGCGGTGAAGCGCACTTCGGCGCTGTCGGGGCCGGTGACGGTGTGATCGTTCACGGTCAGGCCCAGCCACTGGGTGCGCTGGCCTGTTGCCTCGTCCAGCGAAAGTTCGGCCGGGCGCGTGTCCGGGTGCCAGGTCTGGCGCAGGTAGTCGGCCAGCTGGCGTACGTAGGCGCTGTAGCGCGAACGCATCAGGCGCTCGGCATCCGGGGCGGCCTCGCCAGCGTGGTAGCGGCCGCAGCAGGCGGCGTAGTCGGCGGGCAGGCCGCAGGGACAGGGATCGGCGGGGATGCGGGTCATGCCGGTATTGTCGCGCGGTACGCGGCCAGCATCCATCGGCGATAGGCGTATGCTGTCGCCCCCCATCCAAGTGTCGATCGCCGTGCTGGAACTGGTTCCCCCTGAGTTGTGGTGGTTGGTGGTGATTGCCTTCATCGCCGGCCTGGTCGATGCGGCAGTGGGCGGCGGCGGCCTGGTGCAGCTGCCGGGCCTGTTCACGGTGCTGCCGCAGCAGACGCCGGCCATGCTGTTCGGCACCAACAAGTTCAGTTCGATGTTCGGCACCGGCGCGGCCGCCTGGCGCTATGCGCGCAACGTGCGCTTCCCGTGGAAACCGGTGCTGTTCGCCGCCGGCACTGCCTTCATCTTCTCCTTCGCTGGTGCCACCGCGGTCAGCCTGCTGCCCAAGGAGGCGGTGCGGCCGCTGGTTCTGGTGCTGCTGGTGGCGATGCTGGGCTACACGCTGTGGAAGAAGGATTTCGGTGCACTGCACCGGCCGCAGGAGATCGGCCGCCGCGAGCTGGCCATCGCGCTGGCCATCGGCGCGGCGATCGGTTTCTACGACGGCTTCTTCGGGCCGGGCACCGGCAGCTTCCTGATCTTCCTGTTCGTGCGCTTCTTCGGCCTGGATTTCCTGCGCGCCTCGGCAGCGTCGAAGGTGGTGAACCTGGCGACGAACGTGGCGGCGATCTCGTTCTTCATCCCCACCGGCAACATCCTGTGGCTGTTCGCGCTGCCGATGGCGGCGGCCAACATCTTCGGCTCGGTGGTGGGCACGCGGCTGGCGCTGAAGGGCGGCACGCCGTTCATCCGCAAGCTGTTCGTGGGGCTGGTGGTGGTGCTGATCGCGCGGATGGCGTGGGATACGTTCCGCGGGGCGTGATGGTTGCTGCCGGCCAGCGGCCGGCACTACCTGTGGACGGGTTCATGGCCCGGTAGTGCCGGCCGCTGGCCGGCATTCCCGTTCCGGCCGAGGCGGTCAGGCCTCGGCTTCTTCCGGTTCGTTGGCCTGCTGGCGGCTGCGCTCGGGCAGCTTCAGGCGCTTGCCTTCTTCGTCGTACTCGATGAGCAGGACGCCCGAATCGTGGCGGCCGCTGATCTCGACGAAGCAGGCGCCGCCGATGAACGGCTCCAGCGTCATCACCGACTTCAGCGGGGTGGCGACCACCATCTGGAAGCCGAAGTTGTCGAAGATGTTCATCGCCAGCGCGGTGAACTCGTTGTCGGCCTTGTCGAAGGCTTCGTCGAGCACGACGGCGGCATAGCTGGGCAGCTGGCTGTCGGCGCCACCGAGCTGGTAGCGCAGCGCCGCGGCCAGGCAGGTGGTGGCCAGCTTCTGCCGCTGGCCACCGGACTTGCCGGCGCCGCTGCGGTAGATCTCGACCTGCTGGCGTGTTTCCGCGTCCAGCTCCACGCCGATGAACTCGACGTGCATGCGCACGTCCAGCACCAGCTCGCGCCAGCGCTTGTCCTCGCCTTCCTGCGAACCGAGGCGGTTGACCAGCTGGCGCAGCACGGTGAACTGCGATTCGGCCAGCTCGCGCTGTTCGGTCTGCTGCTGCGACAGCACCTCGCGCAGCTGCAGGTGGAACTCACCCACTTCCGGCAGGCGGCGGTCGCTCAGCTCGATGGTCAGCAGGGTGCCGCGGTTGAACGGCACCTGTTCCAGGCTGGCGTTGACCTCGTCCAGGCGCTGGCCGATCGACTTGCGGGCCTCGGCGCTGTGGCGCTGCAGGGCCAGCAGGTTGTTCTTGCTCTGGTTCTGCAGCAGGTCGAAGAAGCGCTCTTCATGCTGCGGCAGGCCGTCGCGCTCCAGGCGTTCCAGGCGGGCGAGGAAATCCTCGGCCGAGGCCACCGACACGGTGAAGTCGCCCGATTCTTCCGGCCACTGCTGGATGAAGCGGCGGAAGCAGCCCAGCAGCAGGTTCTCGACGCGGTTGACGTCCTGCTGCGAGGACGACAACTGTTCGTTCAGCGCGTTGCTGACCTGGCGCATGTGCGCTTCCAGCGTTTCCAGGCTGAGCGGGCCCTGCTCCTGCAGGCGCTCGGCCAGGCCGGCTTCCTGGTCTTCGGCCAGCGCCGGCAGCACCAGGGCGCGGCTCTGCTGGCGGGCACGGTCCAGGCGGTCGCGTTCGCGCACCAGCTGGCCGCGCTCGACGCGGGTGTCTTCATAGGTCCGGCGGGCCTGCTCGATATCGGCGCGCACGGCGTCGATCTGCTTGGCCAGGCGGGCCAGGTCGGCGTTGCCTTCGCGCAGGTCGCGCAGGGTGGCTTCGATATCGGCCAGGCGCTGCTGCGGCGCGGCCACGTCGATCTCGTTCCACTGGATGCCGATCAGCTCATGGCAGGCCAGGCGGCGTTCGTTGTCGCGGTCACGCTGGCCGCGCAGGCTGGCGATATCGGTATCGCAGCTGGCGATGCGCTTGGCCAGTTCCTGCGCTTCGCGCTCGAACACCACCAGCTTGTCGCGGTTGTTGAAGCCGAGGATCCAGCGGCGGCGGTCGTTCACCGCGCTGCGGTCATCCTTCTCGAAGCGGTCGCCCGGATGCTTGACCTGGCCTTCGCGGGTGATGCCGCGGTCGACGTTGCGCAGCTGCTTGGCATCGACGCACTCGTAGTCGAAGCGCTTGCCCAGCTCGCGACGCAGCCAGCCTTCGAAGGCGTGGTCGCGCAGTTCCAGCTTGTGCAGCAGCGAACGCGCGGACGGTTCGCGGGCGAACGCATCGTCGTTGCGACGCACGCGGTAGTAGGTGAAACGCATGCCGAGGTGGGTGCGGTTCACCCAGTCGGCCACCTCGTTGTAGTGCTTGTCGTCCACCAGCAGCGACTGCGCGAAGCCACCCAGCACGCGCTCGATGGCGCCCTGCCAGTTCTGCTCCTCGGTGCGGACCTGGATCAGTTCGCCCACGAAAGGTAGCGAGGCTTCCGAAATGCCGGTTTCCTCGGCCAGGCGTGCGCGCAGCTTCTGCATCGGTGCGGGAATGCTGGACGGCGTGCGCTGCATCGCTTCCAGTTCGCCACGCACTTCGCCGAAGCGACGTTCGTCATCGCGCTTGCCGCCCAACCGTTCGCTGATCGCATCGTCCAGCGCCGCCGAAGCACGCTGGCGGTCCTGCAGTTCGTTCTGTGCGCGCTCGACCAGTTCGGAGAAACCGTGCGCGTCTTCCGGCAGTTCGGCCTGCAGGTGGCGCGCGGCCTCGCGGGCCTGCGCCTGCTTGGCCAGGCGGCGGTCGCGCTCGGCTTCGGCGCGGCCCTGCTCGCGTTCCAGTTCCTCGATGCGCTCACCGCCCTGCTGGCGGCGCTGCAGTTCCAGCTCGGCCAGGCGTTCGGTGTGGTTGTCCAGCGCCGCGCGGCGCTGGGCTTCTTCGCCCAGCAGGCCGCGGTCGCGCACGTCCATCTCGCGCAGGCGTGCTTCGATCAGCAGCTGGCGGCGGCTTTCGCGGAAGCTGTCGATGCCCAGCTTGAGGGTCTCGTCATCGCCGCGCTGGCGATGCATGTGCTTCAGTTCGGTGTAGTGCGCGCGCGCCGGCAGCAGGGTTTCCACCTGGCGACGGGCGGTGACCACCGCCTGGTGCGCGCCGTCGAGTTCGGCGAAATCGCTGATCAGGCGCTCGGCGGCATCGAAGGTGCGCGGCGTGTCCAGCATGAAGTCGCGCAGGAAGACGTTGAGGTCGCCCAGGTTCTTCGCCGACTGCGTCTTGTGCAGCAGGCGCAGCGCCATCTCGTTGTCGATGCCCAGCAGGTGGCGGAAGCGCTCGGCGTAGCCGGAGAACGTATCGAAGTGGTGGATGTCGGCCAGCTTCTGCTTCAGCTTGCGCAGGTCCAGGTCGAAGCCACCGAGGTCCTTGGCGATATCGAACGGGCGCTCGGCGATCATGTAGTGCTTGCGCACGTCGCCGGCCGAGGTGCCGTTGCCGGAGATCCACAGCAGGCGCACCAGGCACACCACGCGGCCATCGCCGGCGCGGTATTCCAGCACCAGTGCGGTCCAGGTCGCGCCCTTGCGCAGGTACTGGGTGGCGATCTCGCCGGTGCCGCTGTCCTGCTGGTCGGCCCACGCGCCACGCACGTAGGAGACCAGGTTGCGGTCGCGGCCACTGCGCTCGGCTTCACGCGCGGCGGCGTTGAAGTCGACGATGGCTGGCGGCGTCAGCAGCGCGGACATCGCATCGAGCAGGGTCGACTTGCCCGAGCCGGAACGGCCGACGAACAGGAAGCCGCGCTCGGCGATCGGCACTTCGGTCAGGCCGTTGAAGGTGCCCCAGTTGTGCACCTGCAGGCGGCGCATGCGGAACTGCTGCAGGCGCGGGTCCGGCAGGCCTTCATTGAACAGGGCGGGAGTGTGCTTGGAAATGGCCATGCGGTGCTCGGGTCTCTCAGGCTTCTGCAGCCGGGGTTTCGCGCAGCTGGCGGTACACCGCCGAAAGCTGGGACACGTCTTCGGCGGAGAACATCAGCTTCAGCGCCGGCGAGACTTCGTGGCGGTCTTCCTGGCCGCCGAGGCGGGTCAGGATGTGGTTGTCCTTCATCTTCTGCACGGCCGAGGCGACGCGGCGGTTGAAGCCGGCGCGGTCGGTGGACAGGTTCTTCTCGTAGATGGCCAGCGCTTCGGCCATCTCGGCGTCGGCGACGACGGCGCGGTTGCCGCGCGCATCGGCCTCGGCCAGCTGCTGGCGCAGGTACAGCAGCAGCACCGAATCGATGAAGGTCAGCGGCGAGGTGCGCAGCAGCACCGGCGCGTCGACGTCTTCGGTATCGGCCTGGCGGGTGAAGGCCACGCCGCTGTCACGGTCCAGCACCAGTTCCAGGAACAGGTCTGCCAGTGCCGAGCGGATCGCGGCTTCGCTGCGGATCAGCGCCGGCCACAGCTTGGCGTGGCGCAGCTGGTCGATGCTGGGGCCGATCAGCAGCTGGCACAGCGCGCGGCGCGCATCCAGCGGCAGGCGGCCGGTATCGCCCATGTAATAGACGTCGTTGCCACGACGCGGCTGTGCGGCAACCGGTGCCGGTTCGGCCTCGTAGGCGTCTTCGACCAGGTCGGGCGCCGCTGCTTCGATGGGATCTTCATGCCAGCTCATGGCGTCTCTCCTGGGTGAACCAAACCAGCGGAATACGTGCGCGGCGCACCTGGCCGTCGCCGCCGCGCCATTGCGCAAGCTCCTGCTCGCCGGCGACCACGTTGCCGAAGCGCGTGCCCAGCGACAGATAGCCGATGACGCTGCCCAGGCCCTGCGGCGCGTCGCGCTGGGCCAAGGCTTCGGCGATGCTCAGGCGCGGCTGTGCGTCCAGCAGTTCGTGCAGGTCGCGGCGCAGGGTACGGAAGTCGATTTCCGACGAGGCCACCAGGTCGCCCACGCTTTCCAGGCTGATGGCGGCTGCATCGTTGTATTCGACGTTGCCATCGACCTGCGCGCTGCGCGGGTCGTGCAGCTTCCACTGCGACCACGAGCGCAGGCGGCTGGTGGTCAGCTGCAGGTCGCGGCCGATGCTGCGCTGGGCGGGGAAATCATCGCGCAGGGCCAGTGCTTCGGACTGCGCCTGCTTCAGCAGCTGGTTGAGGCGGCGCTGTTCGAGGTAGCCACGGCTCTGCACGAAGCCGCGCAGGCTGCGCGCGAAGTTCTGCAGTACGTCGTGCACCTGGCCGCCGCGTTCCAGCATGGTGCTGGTGAAGCCGCGCAGGAAGTTGCGTTCGTTGCGGTCCAGGCGACGGGCGAAGCCGCGCGCGAGCACGGCCTCCAGCGCGGCGTCGAGCTGGGCGCTCTGTTCGGCATCGTTGAGCAGGCGCCAGAACGCCTGGAAGCTGCGGCCGGCATCGCTTTCACCGATGACGTCGACGCCTTCGAACAACTGCGACAGCACGTCGCCGCGCTCGCCTTCGTCGTCGATGATGCGTTCGCGGAAATCGCGGTTGAGCTGCTCGAAGTCATCGCGCACGCGGCGGAAGTCCTCGGTCAGTTCGTCGGCCAGGCCGATGATCTGGCGGGTGCGTTCCAGCGCGCGCTTGCCGTCAAGGGCGACCACGCGGCCGGCGCCGACGCGGGCGATCTCGGCATCGATGCGGTCGCGCTCGTCGTGCAGCGCCGACAGGCGCGCATCAGGATCGGCTTCGGTCTGTGCGGCCAGCGCGGAGAGCTGCTCGATGACCAGCGCCAAGCGGCTTTCGGTAGCGGCCACGCGGGCCTGCTCCAGGCTGTCAGCGAAACGGATCGCCTGCAGCGCCTGGGTCGACAGCTCGTACTGCTCCTGGTCGGCGCCTTCGGGCAGGCGGCGTTCCAGCCAGCCCTGGGCCAGCCAGTGGGCGATGTAGGCCTGGGCGGTACGCGGCAGCTCGCGCGACAGTTCGTCGCCGGCCAGCTGGTCCAGCGCGCGTTGCAGGCGCTCGTTCAATACCGAGGACGGCAGCGTGCGCTCGCCGTCCATCAGCAGGCCCTGCAGCAGGCCGATGATTTCCGGGGCGTGGTCGGCGGCAAGCAGCTTCCACTGGGGCTGTTCGCGCAGATGGCGGTAACGGGCAATACGTTCGCGGTGCTTCATGCAGCGAAGGGAGTCATGGACGCAGAAGGCTGCGGGCAGCCATGCACGGCCGCCGCGGGGGCAGCCGTGGGCGTGCCGGCCACGCGGGGCCGGCGCGGTGCGGGCAAGCGGCTCAGCGCCGGCCGCCCACTTCGATGAAGCGCAGGAACTCGGCGCGGGTACGCGCGTCGTCGCGGAAGCTGCCCAGCATCTTGGAGGTGACCATGCTGACACCGCGCTTGTGGATGCCGCGGGTGGTCATGCATTCGTGGGCGCCTTCGACGACCACGCCGACGCCGATCGGCTGCAGCACATCCTGGATGCACTGGGCGATCTGCGCGGTCATCTTTTCCTGCACCTGGAAGCGGCGGGCGTAGGCTTCGACCACGCGGGCCAGCTTGCTGATGCCCACCACCTTGCCGGCCGGCAGGTAGCCGACGTGCACGCGGCCGATGATCGGCGCCATGTGGTGTTCGCAGTGGCTTTCGTACTCGATGTCGCGCAGGACGATCAGTTCGTCGTAGCCGGCCACTTCCTCGAAGGTCCGCTCCATGTAGGCGCGCGGGTCGTCGCGGTAGCCGCTGAACCAGTCGCCATAGGCTTCGGCGACGCGGCGCGGGGTATCCAGCAGGCCTTCACGGGACGGGTCCTCACCGGCCCAGCGCAGCAGGGTGCGCACCGCATCCTCGGCCTGGTCCTGGGTCACATCGCCCTGCGGGGCGGCCTTTTCGTTGTTCTTGCTCATTGCTTACAGCGTCCCGAAAGGGGGGCGAGCATCGTACCCGACCGGGGGGTGGGTCGTCCTGTTAGGACGGTTCATCGGGGGGGCGTCGTAGCGCCTGCCTGCTATCGGTTTGGATGGGGAAGGGCGGCAGGGCAGGACACGCCGTAAACCCCCCTCCGGGGTCCGGCCCAGCCGCTGGCGGCTGTGCGTTCGGGCGCTTGCGAGGCATGCCTCGCAAGCAAAGCGCCCTCACCCTTGGGGGCTCGTAGGCGCCATCCATGGCGCCTGCGGTCCTGGCCCATCCGGCCCTGCGCCACCCTCCCATCACCCCGCGGGCGCGGTGGGTTGGCTCTTTAAAGGCAAGGGCAGGAGCAGTGCGGACCAACGGTCCGCACCCACCACAGCAGCAGCGGCGCGGTCCTTTCGAAGCCATGACCACCAGCTTTTGCCCCCGCTTTCGGGTGGCCTCGCCGCGCCCGCAGGAAACTGCCAGGGATGGGGAAGGGCGGCAGGGCAGGACCGTGAGGCGCATGGATGCGCCGACCGAGCCCCCATGGGTGAGGGCGCTTTGCTTGCGAGGCATGCCTCGCAAGCGCCCGAACGCACAGCCGCCAGCGGCTGGGCCGGACCCCGGAGGGGGGTTTACGGCGTGTCCTGGCCCATCCGGCCCTGCGCCACCCCACCCGCCAGCACACGAGGCGCAACGCTTTCCTCAGTACACCCACCCACCCCCAATCACCCATTCAGCAAAAACTATTGATAGGAATGAAATTAGTAGTATCCTATCTATCTCTTATGGACCGACCCCTCGACGACCGTACCCGGCTGCAGATGCAGCTCAGCTCCGGCCTGCTCTATGCAGGACGGCAGTGGCAGCGCCTGGCCGACAGCCGGCTCGGCAGCTACGGCATCTCCACCGCCTGCACCATGCCCCTGTTGATGATCGGCCGCTCCGGCGGCGGTATCCGCCAAGTGGCATTGGCCCAGCAGCTGGGCATGGAAGGCCCGTCCCTGGTGCGCCTGCTGGACAAGCTGTGCGCCAGCGACCTGGTCCGCCGCGAAAGCGACGCCAGCGACCGCCGCGCCAACCTGCTGTGGCTGACCGACGAGGGACAGGCGCTGGTGCGCGAGCTGGAAGAACAGCTCATCGGCCTGCGCCAGGACGTGTTCGGCGAACTTTCCATGGATGAACTGCAGGCCGTGCTGAAGGCATGGCGCCTGCTGGCCGAGGCGGCCGACCGCATCACGTAAGCGCGTTGTCCTTGAAACACCGCCGCTGCCGTGCAGGCGCCAGCGGCTTTTGCCCGTTGCCGTTGTCCTGTGTGTTGCCCTCCCCTCCCCCATCTCGCCCCCCTACCGATGCCCGGTGAATTCAGTCTCCACGGAGTGTTCGTCCCGACCCTGCTCGGGTTGATGTTGTTGGCCTACCTGGTCAACAGCGGCCTGCACGCGCTGCTGCAGCGTGCCGGTGCCTACCGCCATGTCTGGCATCCGGCGCTGTTCAACCTGGCGCTGTACGGGATCGTGCTGGGCCTGCTGTTCCACCTCCTGCGTTGGATGCAATCGTGAACAAGATCGTGAAGAAGACCCTTCCCATACTGCTGACCAGCGCGGCGGTGATCGTGGCCCTGCTGGTCCTGCGCCAGCTGTGGGTCTATTACATGGATGAGCCGTGGACCCGCGACGCCCATGTCGGCGCCGACGTGGTGCAGGTGGCCCCTGATGTGTCCGGCCTGGTGGAATCGGTGAACGTGGCCGACAACCAGGCGGTGAAGAAGGGCGACGTGCTGTTCGTGATCGACCGTGCGCGTTACCGCATCGCGCTGGAGCAGGCCAAGGCCAGCCTGGCCGAGCGCCAGGCCTCGGTGACGCAGCTGCGCCGCGAGATCGGCCGCGACCGCAGCCTGCAGGACCTGGTGGCCGCCGAGGACGCCGAAGTGCGCCGGGCCAAGCTGCAGGCCGCGCAGGCGTCGCTGGCCACCGCCCAGGCCGCAGTCGACCTGGCTGATCTGAACCTGGCCCGCACTGAAGTGCACGCGCCGGCCGACGGCCGGGTCAACGATCGCACCATGCGCGTGGGCGACTACGTGGTGGCCGGCAAGCCGGTGCTGGCGCTGCTGGATACCGGCTCGTTCCGCATCGATGGCTACTTCGAGGAAACCCGCCTGCGCGGCGTGGCACCCGGTCAGGCCGTGGACATCCGCCTGATGGGCGAGTCGACCGCGCTGCGCGGCCACGTCGAAAGCATCGCCGCCGGCATCGAGGACCGCTACCGCAGCAACGGCAGCACCCTGCTGCCGAACGTGACCCCGGCCTTCGACTGGGTGCGGCTGGCGCAGCGCATCCCGGTGCGCATCGCCATCGACGACGTGCCCCAGGGCGTGGAACTGATCGCCGGCCGTACCGCCACGGTGACGGTCGAAACCAACAGCAGGAAGCACGCAGACAAGGCCGGCACCACGCCGACACAGGCGGGCCTGTGAACACCACCCTGCCCCGTCTCGGCCTGATCGTTGCGCTGGCCAGCCTGGCGGCCTGCAAGACTGTCGGCCCGGATTACGCCCTGCCGGAAGGCTCGGCCTTCAAGCGCCCGGAGGCCAATGCCGCCTTCATCGATACCCAGAACCCGGATGTTGCCGCCAACCAGGCGCTACCCGACCGCTGGTGGTCGCTGTACAACGATCCGGTGCTGGATGGCCTGATCACCCAGGCGCTGCGTGACAACGTCGAGCTGAAGGCCGCCGATGCGCACCTGCGCCGTGCCGCCGCCGTGTACGAACAGGCGATGGATGCCGGTGGCTTCGAATACGAAGCCGAAGCCGGCGTCAGCCGCGCGCAGCTGTCGGCCGAAGCCTTCCTGCAGGAACACGAGCTGCCGGTGATCAACCTGGCCGACGGCAAGTTCGCGGTCAGCTACCAGTTCGATCTGTTCGGCAAGCTCAAGCGTGGTGCCGAAGCGGCCCGCGCCGACGAGCAGTCAGTAGCCGCCGCACGCGACCTGGCGCAGGTGAGCGTGGTGGCCGAGGTGGCCGACAGCTACCTGGAAATCTGCCACGCCAACCACGAACTGCACGTGGCCGAGCATTCGCTGCAGCTGCAGCAGCGCAGCCGCTCGGTCACCCAGCGCCTGATCAATGCCGGCCGCGGCACGCCGCCGGAGCTGGCCCGCGCCAACGCGCAGGTGGCCCTGCTGGAAGCCGCACTGCCGCCGCTGCGCGCGCAGCGTTCGGCCGCGGCCTATTCCCTGGCCGCGCTGCTGGGGCAGACCCCCGGCCAGCTGCCGGCCGGCGTGATCGACTGCGCCGACGCGCCGCGCCTGGCCCAGCCGCTGCCGGTGGGTGATGGCCGCGCCCTGCTGCAGCGCCGCCCCGACATCCGCCAGGCCGAACGCAAGCTGGCCTCGGCCACCGCACGCATCGGCGTGGCCACCGCCGAGCTGTACCCGGACATCCGTCTGGGTGCCTCGCTGGGTGCCGCCGGCCTGCTGGAGGACTTCGGCCAGCCGATGACCCAGCAGTGGTCGATCGGCCCGCTGATCTCGTGGACGCTGCCGTCCTCGGGCACGCATGCCCGCATCCACGCCGCCGAGGCCGGTGCCGATGCCGCGCTGGCCGAGTTCGACCATGCCGTGCTGCAGGCCCTGCGCGAGACGCAGACCGCGCTGGACCGCTACGCGCAGGACCTGCGCCGCCTGCAGTCGCTGCGCGAAGCCCAGCAGCAGGCCGCGCTGGCCGCCGAGCAGAACCGCCGGCTGTACCAGGCCGGGCGCACCCCGTACCTGTCCAGCCTGGATGCCGACCGCAGCCTGGTGACCAGTGATGCCACCCTGGCCGCGGCCGAGGCGCAGGTCTCGCGCGACCAGATCCATCTGTTCCTGGTGCTGGGTGGCGGCTGGCAGACCACGGTCGCCCCCGCCACCGCGCAGGCCACGGCGAAGTAAGCCATGAACGCGCTGACCGACCGCCAGGCGTGGCTGTTCTCGATCAAGACCTACCTGGCCGCAGTGGCCGCGCTGTACATCGCCATGGCCGGCAACCTGTCGCGCCCGTACTGGGCGATGGGCACGGTGTACATCGTCAGCCAGCCGCTGCTGGGCCCGACCCGGGCCAAGGGCGTGTACCGCATCGTCGGCACCCTGGTGGCCGGCCTGGCCACCCTGCTGGTGCTGCCGGCGCTGGTGGAAACGCCGATGGTGCTGAGCGCGGCGATGTCGATCTGGCTGGCAGGCTGCCTGTTCCTGGCCCTGCTCAATCGTGGCCCGCGCGGCTACGCGTTTCTGCTGGCCGGCTACACCACGGCCTTCATCGGCTTCCCGGCGGTGACCTCGCCGGAAACCATCTTCGACACGGTGGTGGCGCGCAGCGAGGAGATCATCCTCGGCACGGTGGTGGCGGTGCTGGCCGCGTCGCTGCTGTTCCCGGCCTCGGTGCAGCCGATGCTGCGCACCCGCATCGGCAACTGGATGGAGGATGCCGCGCAGTGGTGTCGGCAGATCCTCGAGCGTGGCCGCGCCCATGCCCCGCGCAACCGGCTGGCCGCCGACCTGGTGCAGTTCGAGGCGCTCATCGAGTTCCTGCGCCGCGATGATCCGCGCCATGCGGGCTCTGCGGTTTCGATGGAACGCCTGCGCGAGCGCATGCTGCTGTTGCTGCCGGTGCTGTCGTCGATTGCCGACCGCCTGAGCGCGCTGCGCAGCGAGGGGCAGACGCTGCCCGAGGGCCTGCCGGCGCTGGTCGATGACATCCACGACTGGATCGATACGCCCGCCAGTGCCAGCGACTATGCCCGCCTGCGTGCACGCATCAGCGCACTGAAGCCGCAGGTGGACAGCGACCTGCAGCACCTGCAGCTGGCCAGCCTGCTGCTGCGCCTGGAGGAGCTGGTGGACCTGTGGCAGGACTGCCGCACCCTGCAGCACGCGATCGACCACGGCACCGCGCCGCTGGACCGCACCCACTACCGCATCCGTACCGAGCGCGTGGCCACCGACAAGCACGTCGACTACGGCATGGCGCTGTTCTCCGCGCTCAGCGCCGGCGTGGCGCTGATGAGCTACTGCGTGCTGTGGATCGGCCTGGGGTGGGAAGGCGGCGGCAACGGCGCGATGATGGCGGCGGTGACGGCCGCGTTCTTCGCCGCGCAGGACGACCCGGCACCGAGCATGGTCTCGTTCCTGGTCTGGGCCATCGTCGCTTCGCTGGTGGCCGGCGTGTACCTGTTCGGCGTGTTCCCGGCCGTGCACGACTTCGGCCTGCTGGCGCTGGTGCTGGCGGTGGCGTTCCTGCCGCTGGGCCTGCTGCTGCACCACCCCAAGAGCGCGCTGTTCGCGCTGCCGCTGACGGTCAACCTGGCCGCGCTGCTGAGCCTGCAGAACACCTACAGCGCCAACATCCAGAGCTTCCTCAACTCGTCCATCGCGATGTTCATCGGCATTGGCTTCGCGGTGGTGATGACCCGCCTGTTCCGTTCGGTGGGTGCCGAGTGGACCGCGCGCCGGCTGGTGCGGCAGGGCTGGACCACGCTGGCCGAAGCCGCAGAAGGGCGCGGCCAGCAGGACCGCCAGCGCTTCGCCGCACGCATGCTGGACCTGCTGGGCCTGCTCGCCCCGCGCCTGGCGGCGACGCCGGAAGGCAGCGACATCGCCTCGGTGGACATGCTCAACGAGGCGCGCATCGGCCTGAACATCCTGCAGCTTCGCCGTGCCCGTCTGGAACTGCCGGAGCGCAGCCGCGAGGCGGTCGAGCACATCCTGGAAGAGATCGCCGCGCACTACCGTCGGCAGATTGCCGCACGCCGGCCGATTGCCGCCGCCGAAGCACTGCGCGAGCGCCTGGATACGTCGCTGGGCCGGGTCGGTGGCGTGGGCGCCTGCAAGGCACGCGACGAGGCGCTGATGGGCCTGATCGGCCTGCGCTTCGCGCTGTTCCCCGAAGCGAAGGCGCTGGCGCCGGGCTTGTCGATGAGTGCGGCCGAACAGCCGTAGCGCGATACCCTGTGCAGCCACAGACCCCGCGCCGGGGTCGGATCCTTCGCCAACGGCGAAGGCTCTGACCCCGCCATGCACAGGACGGTTCAATGAGTTACGACATGATGGTGTTCGAGCCCAGCGCTGCACCCCGCGAAGCAGCGGCCTTCATCGCCTGGTTCGATAAGCAGGCGCAGTGGGGCGAGAACCACGAGTACGACGATCCGGCGGTGAGCAGCCCGGCGCTGCAGGCGTGGTTCGCGGAGATGGCGCGGGACTTCCCGCCGATGAACGGGCCGCTGAGCAACGACGATGACGACCGTGCCGAGGTGACCGACTACAGCATCGGCCGCGCGGTGATCTACGGCGCGTTCGCCTATTCGGTGGCAGAGCGCGCGCATGGGCGCGTGCAGGACCTGGCCGAGAAGCACGGCGTGGGGTTCTTCGATCTGAGTGCGGATGAAGCGGCGATCGTGTTCCCGGATGGGCTGGTGTTGATCGCGGAATGAAGGTGGCGGCAGGGCTACGCCCTGCACCTGCGGTAGTGCCGGCCGCTGGCCGGCAACCTCAACGTCAAAAGCTGGCTATCCGTGGGATGGCGGGGGCGGGTCCGGTTGAGGGGGACGCCGTAAACCCGTCCATGGGGGCTTGGTCGCGGCATCCATGCCGCTCACACCCCCTCAACCGGACCCACCCCGCCTTCGACAGTTTCCCGCGGCTGTCGGAACGGCGCTCTGCTCTGGTGGGTGCCGACCGTTGGTCGGCACGGGGTCGGATATCGATGTCTGACAGATGTGTCGACCAACGGTCGACACCTACCAACAGCCGCAGTTGCCAGCAGATCCACGCCATGCGTGGATGGGGTCAGAGCCCGTTCCCGTCGGGAACGGGATCCGACCCCGCTTCGGCGCCCAGCCGCCAGGCCAGGCCACTCAGACGGCTGGCATGCCGCTTCAGCGCGGCCACCAGCACCTCTTCGCTGCCGGCCACATGCAGGCGCTGGCGGGCGCGGGTGAGGCCGGTGTAGACCAGTTCGCGCGACAGCACGCGGCTGTCCTGCCGCGGCAGCTGCAGCCACACTTCATCGAACTCCGAGCCCTGTGCCTTGTGCACGGTCATCGCGAAGGCGCTTTCGTGCGCGGGCAGTGCGGCAGGGTGGAAGGCACGCGGCTGTTCGGCGGTGTCGCCGGGGAACCAGGCCACCATCGCGCCGCTGGTGTCGCGCAGGCAGATGCCGATGTCACCGTTGAACAGGCGATGGCGGTAGCTGTTTTCAGTCACCAGCAGCAGGCGGCCCTGGAAGTAGCCGGGCATGTTGCCGGCCAGCAGCTGTTCGATGCGGCTGTTGAGCCCGCGTGCGCCCTGGGGGCCTTCGCGCAGGGCGGTCAGCACGCGCAGGCGACCGGCCTGCTGCAACGCGCGGCCGGGGTCTTCGGCCTCGGCCAGCGCGCGCCAGTGCGAGAGCAGGTGTTCGCGCTGGCCACGCAGCGGGTCGGCATCGTTTTCGTGGAAGCTGATCCCGGACAAGCTGCCGCTACGCAGCAGGGCCAGCGCGGTGCCGCTGTCACCTTCGCGCACCGCCTGCGCCAGCGGTGCCAGCTGCAGGGCATCGCTCTGCCGGTAGCCGCGCTGCAGCTGCACGCGACGGCCAGCGAAGGAGCGTGGCGCGGCCTGCGGCTGCAGGGTCGGCGCGGCCAGCAGTCCATGCAGGGCCTGCGCGTCATCGGCTCGGGTGCCGCCGCCATCGCCGCTGGCACGCAGGATGGCGCTGAGCACATCGCCTGCTTCCACCGAGGGCAGCTGATCCGGGTCACCCAGCAGGATCAGCCGCGTGCCGCTGGCGATGGCATCGATCAGTTTGGCCATCAGCGGCAGGTCGATCATCGAGGCTTCGTCCACCACCACCACGTCCACCGGCAACGGGTTGTCGGCGTGGTGGCGGAAGCGCGGCGAATCGGGAATGACACCGAGCAGGCGATGCAGGGTGGTGCCGGTGCTCGGCAGCGCCGCGCACAGCGCTGGGTCCAGGCCTTCTTCCTGCAGGCGCTGCACGGCCAGACGCAGGCTTTCGGCCATGCGCTCGGCGGCGCGCCCGGTCGGCGCGGCCAGCGCCACCTGCGGCAGCGGTTCGCCGGCATGCAGGGCCTGCGCGGCCAGCAGCAGCAACAGGCGCGCGATGGTGGTGGTCTTGCCGGTACCGGGGCCGCCCGTGACCAGCGCCAACGGGTGGCGCAGAGTCACGCCGGCGGCACGCGCCTGGTGGTCTTCCTGGGTGGCGGCAACGGGGAACAGGCGCGCGAACAACGGCGCCAGCGCCGCCATGTCCGGCGCCGGCAATGGATGTCGGCCGATGCGCTGCAGGCCGGCAGCCAGCTGCCGCTCGTATTCGCGGTAACGGCGCAGGTACAGCAGGCCGTTTTCCAGCACCAGCGGTGCCTCATCGGCGGCCGCCTCGGGATCCTCCGGCTGCGCTACCCACGGCGATGCCTGCAGCTGGGCCAGCCACTGCGCGGGTGCGGGCCAGGCGTGGAAGCCTTCCAGCAGGCGCTGCGGCTGTGACGGATCGAAGGCGGCGTGCCCCTGTGACACCGCCAGCGATGCCAGCGCGGCGGCAACCGCCACGCCATCGGGGGTGTCCTCGCGCAGCCGCCGCAGGCTGGTGGCCAACGCGTGGTCGAGGGTGCGCAGGTGGCCACCGCGGTACAGCTGCTGCAGCAGGGTGGCACTCATGCGCTGGCTCCAAGGGCACGCGCGACCAGGTCGGCATGGGCGGCGTCGCCCCCGGCGAACAGCGCATCCAGTCCATCCACCAGTTCCGGCGCGAAGCGGTCCACGTGCACGCCATTGCCGTTGCCATCCAGGCCACGGCAGAACAGGTAGCGGATGCCGCCCATGTCACGCGCGTAGTCGTAAGTGCGGCCCAGGCGGAAGCGCAGCCAACGGTGCAGGGCCACGGTGTAGATCAGCGCCTGCAGGTCGTATTCGCTGTGGCGCATGGCGATCTGCAGCAGGTCCGGGCTGTAGCCCGGCAGCCGGTTGGATTTGTAGTCGAGCACGTACCAGCGCCCATCGCGCACGTAGGTGAGGTCGATCTTGCCGGTCATCAGCCCTTCCAACCGGCGGCGCAGGCCGAAGCCGCGGCGCGCGCTGGAAATGCCGTGCGCGTGCAGCAGCTGCAGCAGCGCGGGCACGGCGGTCGGTTCGATGGCGAAGTGGAATTCGATTTCAGCGCGGCGCTCACCCTCGCCCAGGCTGTGCAGGGCACCGCCTTCGGGCAGTGCGACGGTGAGCGTATGGCCGACCAGCGGCACCAGCACCGCCACGCCATCGTCCAGGTCCTCGTCGGCATAGCCTTCGTCGTGCAGCGCCTTGCGCAGCAGGTCGGCCTGCCCTTCGGGCGCGGGCTGGTCGGCTGTCCAGCCGCCCCAGGCGGCGAAATCGACGTTCTCCAGCGCTTCGTGCAGGACGTTGCCGAAACGGCTGCCCATGAAGCGCGGGTCCAACGGTGCGGCGTCGGCAGCTGCGGGTTCGGGCAGGGCCGGTTCCAGCGGCAGTTCCGCACCCGCCGGTTCGTCGGCGGCCGGTGCCGGCAGTTCGGTGGCTGCTGCTTCGACGTCGTCGCCGGCATCGGCATGCGCCAGCTGGGTGAAGCTGTACACCCACCAGTCGTGCGGTACGCGCCGGGTCAGGCTGCGCACGGCCGGCAGTTCGCCGTCCTGTTCGACCGGCAGCTGCGGCAGCCGCAGCACCGGATCGCTGTCGTCGATGTGCACATCGGGGTGCGCGTGCAGCGCCTGCAGGTCGCCCAGCAGCGGCGCAAGGCGGGTCTTGCCGAGCCCGGCGAGATCGCCGATGGCGATCCACAGCGCATGCTCGGCGCGGGTCAGGCCCACGTACAGCAGGCGCGCATCCTCGGCGCGCTGCTCGCGTTCGCGCTGGCCGCTGGCTGCATCCCAGGCCTCGTCCTTGTCCAGCTTCCAGTGCAGCTGGCGCTCGCCGCCCACGTGCACGGTGCAGTGCGCGGCGTTGTTGGGTGCGCCACCGTCGATGCCAACGAACGGCAGGTAGACCAGCGGGTACTCCAGGCCCTTGCTCTTGTGCAGGGTGATGATCTGCACGCGGCGCGCATCCGACTCCAGCCGCAGCAGCTGCTGCTCGTCGTTCTGGTCGGCATTGGCCATCTGCCCCTGCAGCCAGTCCAGCAGGCCATGCATGCCCAGCGCCTGCGCGGAGGCTTCCTGCAGCAGTTCGCCCAGCTGCAGGTAGTTGGTCAGCCGACGCTCGCCATCGATCAGCGCCAGCAGGCGTTCGCCCTGTGCGGCGCAGACATCGGCCACCACGGCGAACGGGCCACCGCGCTGCCAGCGCTCGCGCCAGTGCAGCAGCTGCGCCTGGAACGCGCGCTGCAGGTCACCCTCACGTTCCATGTTGGCGATCGCACTGGCCCGCTGGCCGAGCAGCACCGTCGCCAGCGCCGCACGCAGGCGGCCTTCGTCAGCCGGTTGCAGCAGGGCCAGCAGCAGCGCGCGCAGGTCGCGTGCCTCGCTGGTGGAGAACAGGCTCTGCTTGCCCGCCGCCACCGCCGGAATGCCCACCGCCGCCAGCGCGCGCTGCACCAGCGTCGCCTCGCGGTGCGAGCGCACCAGCACGGCGATGTCACCGGGCTGCACGGCGCGGCCGCGCAGCACGGCGGTACCGGCACGCGCATCCAGCAGGGTCTGGTGGATGGCGGCGACGCAGGCCTGGGTCGCGGCAGCACGCGAGGCGTCGGCACTCATCGCCTTGTCGCCTTCGCTGCGCAGCACGCGCAGGGTGAGTGCCGGGGCCGCGGCACCGTCGCGCAGGTAGTCGTCGTCCGTACGCACGCCACCGGGGCGGACCGGCTCGAAGCCGATACCTGCTTCCAGGAAGGCGTCGTCGCCACCGTTGTCGTACAGGGCCTGCAGCGCGCGCAGCACCGAGGGCCGCGAACGGAAGTTCTGGTCCAGCGGTGGTGCCGGTCGTGCAGCCTGCTTGGCCTTCAGATAGGTGTGGATGTCACCGCCACGGAAGCCGTAGATCGCCTGCTTCGGGTCGCCGATCAGGAACAGCGCCGGCGGCAGGCCCAGTTCCTGCACCTCCGGCGAATCGCCGAACACGGTGTGGAAGATGCCCCACTGACGATCGTCGGTGTCCTGGAACTCATCGACCAGGGCGATGCGGTACTGCAGGCGCAGCTTGCGCACCAGCTCCAGCCGCTGCGAACCCTCCAGCGCCTGCGCCACACCATCGATCAGATCGTCGTAGGTCTGCACCCGGCGCGTGCGCTTGAGCATGGCCAGCCGCTGCGTGGCTTCTTCACGCAGGCTGTGCAGGAAATTCAGCGACGCAGCGCGCAGCCATTGTTCGCGCTGGGCCAGCAGCGCCACGTAGCGCTCCAGGGGAGCCTGCAGCGGCGAGGACGGCGTGCGGTCGACGAACTTCTTGTTGGTCTTGGCCACCAGCGCATCGGCCAGCAGCGCCGGCAGGCGGTCGCTGCTCAGCAGCTCGCCGGCATCGTCGCGCGCGGCCCAGGCCAGCAGCTGCCGGCCCAGCGGGTGCAGCCAGCCCAGCTTGTAGGAAACGCCGTTGATCCATTTGTTGTCGACCGCCTCGCACAGATCGAGGAAGAACTGCTCGCCGTGCTCGCGCACGGCCAGCGACAGGTCCGCCGCGGCGGCCTGCAGCGCCGGGCGCGGGTCATCCACCGCCAGCGGCTGCGGGCGCGGGTACAGCGGCGGCGAGGCCAGCAGCGCGCGCAGGTCCGAGGCCAGCGCATCGGGGTTCGACCACAGCCAGAGCAGTGGCTCCAGCGTGGCCGGATCATTGGCGTGCACGCGCCACAGGTCGGCGGCCAGTTCCTCCAGCAGCTCGCGGTCGCTGGCCAGCAGTTCCGGCGGATCGAAGGTGTGCCCGCTTTCCAGCGCATGTTCGCGCAGCACGCGGGTGCAGAAGCCATGGATGGTGAAGATCGAGGCCAGGTCGATCTCGTCGGCGGCCACCTGCAGGCGGCGCTTCAGCGCGGCAGCGCTTTCGCCACTTTCGTCGAGATGGCGCTGCAGCACCTGTCGGGTCAGCAGCGCATCGGGCGCCTCGTCGTCGGCCGGCGGCAGGTCCACCAGGCGCGCAGCCAGGGCCAGGCGCTCGCGGATGCGCTTGCGCAGCTCCTGGGTGGCGGCATCGGTGAAGGTCACCGCCAGGATCTGGCCGATGCGCAGGCCCTGTTCCACCACCAGGCGGGTGAACAACGTGGCCAGGGTGAAGGTCTTGCCGGTACCGGCGCTGGCTTCGATCAGGCCGATGCCCTGCAGTGGCAGCAGCAGGTAGGGGTCCACGGGGGTGGGGTTCACGGGGGTGCTCATGCGTCGGCCTCCTTGCCGGTGCCACCCGGGCCACGCCCGTCGCGCACCGCGCCGAATACCACCTGGCTGTTGCGCACCAGGTCGGCGTAACTGTCGTCATCGGCGAAGGGATCGGCGCCGCGCAGCAGCAGCTGCCAGGCATCGCTGTTGGCTTCGCCCCAGCTGCGGTCGCTGCCGTGCCACTGCTTCCAGCCTTCGCTGCGTTGTTTTTCCACCGGTGCGGTGAACAGCACCCAGCCGGTATAGGGTGCGAAGCGCAGCGGCTCGCGCAGGCCGCGCTGGCGCAGCTGCAGCAGCGCGCGCAGGGCACTGCGTGCGGCCGCCGCGCCCGGTGCCGGCTGGATGTGCGGGCCGGGGCCGGCATCACCTCCATCGTGGAACTGCACCAGCGGCAGCGCATCGCCGGCCGCGTTGGCCAGCAGCCAGTCCAGGCCCTGGCGGATCACCGCGTTGCCGTTGAGCGTGCCGGCGCGCAGGCGCACCAGGCCCTGGGGATGTCGATCAGCCACGCGGCCGTGCAGGCGCACGCCGTCGATCTCGACTTCGTAGCGGCGGCTTTCCAGCGGCTGCCCCTGCATCCAGCCCAGCATCGCGCTGGCATAAGGACGGGTCTTGAGCTGTTCGGCTTCGAACTGGCGCTCGCCCAGCGCACCCGATGGCAGCAGGCCGCGCGCGCGCAGGCGCGGGTACAGCGGCTCGACATCACCGCTGATGGTGGCGCGCACCACTGCGGCCTGCACGCTGCGCTTTTCCGGCCCGCGCGAGGACAGCACCAGCGGCTCCAGGTCGTCCACCTCCTCGACATCGTCGGCCAGGCGCAGGCCCAGCGCCTGGGCCAGGAACTGACCGGCCGGGTCGCACAGGAAGCGGCGCAGCGTGTCCAGGGCGACCTCGTCTTCCACCGCGTCATCCAGCGGTGGCGGCAGCGCGGCATCGAACCACGGCTGCAGCCCGCCGCGCTGGCCGGCCATGCGCCCTGCGGCCGGGTGCCACTGGCGGCGGTAACTGAAACGACGCGGGTCGCCTTCACCGAAGGCGGCGGGCGAGAACGGCTGCAGCGCGTGGCGCACGGTTAACGCACGCTTGGCCTCGTCCGGCGCCTGGTGGTACTCGGCGGCGGCGTCGATCAGCTCGCTGACCAGCACCGAGGGCTCGCGCACGCTGCCATCGCGCGGGTCGGCGCCGAGGTAGCTCAGGTAGAACACGTCCTGCGCGGCGGCAAACAGCTGCAGGAACAGGAAGCGGTCATCCTCGCGGGTGGAGCGGTCGCCCGGGCGACGGCGCGGCGTGTCCAGCTCGGCTGTCAGCTGGTTCAGGCCAGCCGCCGGGTCGCGGCGCGGGAAGTCACCATCATTCAGGCCCAGCACGCAGATCACCCGGAACGGCAGCAGGCGCATCGGCACCATGCGGCCGAAGCTGATGCCGCCGGTCAGCAGCGGCGCACGGGTATCGGCCTCGGACAGCGCGCCGGCGAAATGCGCACGCACCACTTCCGGCGGTACGCCGTCCTCGAAGCCGGCCTTGCGGGCGTCGTCGGCGAACTGGTTGAGCAGCTTGCGCAGGCGCTCCAGCGCGCGCTGGCTGTTGGGCGAACTGGGTGCTTCCGGAAGCAGCGCATCCAGCAGGGACAGCAGGCGCTGCCGCCACTGCGCCGGGGTCAGGGTCTCGCCGAGGCGACGCTGGTACAGCGCCAGTACGCGCAGCAGGCGCAGCAGCCGGTCCAGCGCGTCCAGCGCGCCGCCTTCCAGCTCGATCCACGGTGCCACGCCGGCCAGGTCGACATCGCTGCCGGTGGCGTGGCCCAGCAGCAGGCGGTCCAGCGCGAACTGCCAGGTGTAGGCGTCGTCGCGCGGTGCCTGCAGCTGGCCGCGATGGTTGGCGTCGATGCCCCAGCGGGCGCCGGCCTGCTGCAGCCAGCCATGCAGGCGGTCGAAGTCCACCGCCTCCAGCCCGGCCGCCTCGGCCAGCGGTGCGCTGGCCAGCAGGTCGAGGATCTCGTTCAGGCCGAACCGCGACACCGGCAGCGACAGCAGGTGCACGAACACATCGGCCAGCGGCTCGCCCGCCAGCGGGCTGCTGTCGGCCAGCGCATAGGGAATGTGTTCCTCGTCGCCGCCACGGCCGCCGAACACGGCTTCCAGGTACGGCACGTAGGGATCGATGTCCGGTGCCAGCACCGCGATCTCGCGGGCCTGCAGCGGCGGGTCGAAGCGCGGGTCCTGCAGCAGGCTGCGCAGCTGGTCGTGCAGCACCTGCAGTTCGCGCAGGCGGGTGTGGCAGGCGTGCACCTGCAGGCTGGGGTCATCGCTGCGCGGTTCCTCGCGCAGCTCGCCCGAGGGCAGCGCTCGGCGGTGGAACAGGTCGCGCTGCAGGCGGTGCAGCAGGCTGTCGGCCAGCCCGCCCTCGGCCAGGGTCGGGCGGGTGTCGTCTTCGGGATCCGAGTACGCGGCGATCTCACCGGCCGGGTGCACCACTTCGTAACTGCCCAGCACGGCCATGAAGTCGCGGCCGGCCGCGCCCCAGGCTTCCAGCAGGCGGTTCTCGCCGGCGGCTTCGCCAAAGGGATCGGGTGCGCCGCTGCGCAGGCGCTCGGCCAGGGTCTGCAGGTCACCCCAGTACGACTGCACCGGGGTCGGCATATAGAAGTGCAGCTCGCCGACCCGGGCCTGGGTGGCCATCACCCGCAGCACGTCGGGCGAGATGTTCAGCGTGGCGAACGCCGACAGGCGCGGCGGCAGGCCCTGTGGTTTTGGCTTGTCCGGGCCTTCGAAACGGTCGAGGTAGTCCTGGATGCGGCGCGCGCGGTAGCCGCGTCCTGCGGAAATGGCCCGCCACAGGATCGCCTGCGGGTCGGCCGGGTCGGCGCCGGCATCCCAGCGCAGCAGCCAGTCGCGGCGCCAGGCCTGGTACTTCTCGAACACCGAGGCCAGTTCACCGGCCAGCGCCCACGGCTTCAGGGCGTCACCCCCGGCAAGATAGGCCTGCAGCGCACGCATCGGTGGCTGCGCCAGCAGCACGGGGTCGCGCAGCGCCTGGTACAGCTTCCAGTGCAGGCCGGCGGCGTCCAGGTCGTCGGTTTCGCCATCGACATTGGCGTTGAGCGCCCGCGCGACGAACTCACCCGGGGTGAGGAACTCGAGGTTGGCGGCGACCCCGTACTCGGCCGCCAGTGTCGCCTGCAGCCAGCGACGCATCGCCACCTGCGGGATCAGCACCACCTCCGGCGCCAGCAGCGGCTGCCCCGGCACCGGAGTGCGCACGTTTCGGGCCAGCAGGGCGGCCAGCACGTCCAACGAGTTGGAGTGATAGAGGCGGAAGTCGCTGAACGGGTCGGTCATCGTGCACAGTGTGCAGGACGCCCGGCAGTATTCAATGGTGACGCACGTCACTGGGGCGCGCAGCGAGCGCTGCGATGGATTGTTCCGGCGCCGCCGGAAATTGTCCCGGCCTGCCGGTGGCCGCGACGTGCCACAATACTGGACCGTCCAGTCTGCTTATGTTCAGCCGGCTGACCCCACCCTTCGATGTCTAAAAAACGTTAATGGTGCCCATGTCGGCTTCCGCCTCCAGTCTGGTGCAGTTGTCCAACGTCCGCATCGACCGGAGCGGACGCACGATCCTGCGTGACGTTTCCCTGCAGGTTCCGCAGGGCAGCATCACTGCGGTGCTGGGCCCGTCCGGCAGCGGCAAATCGACCCTGCTGGCCGCGCTGACCGGCGAACTGCGCCCGGTCGCCGGCGAGGTCACCCTGTTCGGCAAGCCGATCCCGCATGACAGCGGCGCGCTGCTGGAAATGCGCAAGAGCGTGGGCGTGCTGCTGCAGGGCAATGGCCTGCTGACCGACCTCACCGTGGCCGAGAACGTCGCCCTGCCCCTGCGCACCCATACCCGCCTGCCGGCGGCGGTGCTGCGCCGGCTGGTGCAGATGAAGCTGCACGCGGTGGGCCTGCTGGCCGCCGCCGATGCCTGGCCGCGCGAGCTGTCCGGCGGCATGGCGCGCCGCGTGGCACTGGCCCGCGCGCTGGCCCTGGACCCGCCGCTGATGATCTACGACGAGCCGCTGACCGGGCTGGACCCGATCGCCTCGGGGGTCATCATGAGCCTGATCCAGCGCCTCAACCACAGCCTGGGCCTGACCAGCATCATCGTCAGCCACCACGTGCACGAGACCCTGCCGATCTGCGACCAGGTGATCGCCATTGCCAATGGCGGCATCGTGTTCCAGGGCACGCCCGAAGCGCTGCAGTCCAGCCAGGACCCGCTGCTGCGGCAGTTCCTGCACGGCCAGCCCGATGGCCCCATTCCGTTCGATGCCGCGCCGCGCGCGAGGGTTGCCTGATGCCGTTCGTGCAAGCCACCCGTTCGCTGGGCCGCGCCGGCCTGTTCTCGCTGACCGTGCTGCGCGGTTCGCTGCCCACGCGTGATTTCCTCGCCGAGCTGACCCGCGAGATCTACAAGATCGGCGCGCGCTCGCTGCCGATCATCGCCGTCGGCGGTGCCTTCGTCGGCCTGGTGCTGACCCTGCAGGGCTACCGCACGCTGACCACCTTCGGTGCGGCCGACGCGCTGTCGACCCTGCTCGGCCTGTCGCTGTACCGCGAGCTGGCACCGGTGCTGACCGCGCTGCTGTTCATCGGCCGCGCCGGCAGCTCGATCGCCGCCGAACTGGGCCTGATGCGTGCCACCGACCAGATCAAGGCGCTGGAGCTGATGGCCATCGACCCGGTGGCCAAGGCGGTGGCCCCGCGCTTCTGGGCGGCGGTGCTGACCGTGCCGCTGCTCACCGGCATCTTCTGTTCGCTGGCCATCAGTGCCAGCTACTTCGAAGCGGTGCACGTGCTGGGCCTGGACAATGGCGTGTTCTGGTCGGCGCTGCGCAACAGCGTGGACTTCTGGGATGACTTCGGCGTGGCGATGCTGAAGTCGGCGATCTTCGGCGGCACCGCCGCGCTGGTCGCGTCCTACGTCGGTTTCCACGCCGAGCCGACCATCGAAGGCACCTCGGTGGCCACCACCCGTGCGGTGGTCAACGCCTCGCTGCTGGTGCTGATGTTCAACTTCGTGCTGTCGGCAATGTTGTTCACCTAACCCCTCCTCCGGCGGTGCGCAGGGCGCGCGGCCACCACGACTCGATCAGGTAATCCACATGGCCATACGCGGTCCCAGACTCGAATTCTCCGTCGGCGCATTCCTGCTGCTGGCCCTGGCATCGCTGATGGTGCTGGCCGTGGCCTCGACCAACCAGCGCTGGAGCTGGGGTGGCGGCAGCGGCTATGAACTGAAGGCGCGCTTCTCCCAGGTCGGCCAGCTGCGCAAGCAGGCGCCGGTGAAGATCGGCGGCGTCACCGTCGGCCAGGTCGCCTCGATCGAACTGGACCCGGTGAAGTTCGAATCGATCGTGACCCTGCGCATGGACAGCAAGGTCAAGGACCTGCCGGCCGATACCTCCGCCGGCATCTTCACCAGCGGTTTGCTCGGCGAGAGCTATATCGGTCTGCAGCCCGGTGGTGATCCGGAGGTACTGAAGCCCGGTGAGGAGATCGTCTTCACCCAGCCGGCGGTGGACCTGCTGCAGCTGGTCGGCAAGTACATGTTCAGTGGCAGCGCCGGTGGCGCTGGCCAGAAACCCAACGATGGCGAGCAGTCGCCTGCAACGGAACCGCAACCATGAAGATGAAACTGATCCCGGCCCTGCTGGCCTCGTCGCTGCTGCTGGCTTCCCCGTTCCTGGCCCAGGCGCAGTCCACCGCCCCCGCCGTGACCGCCCCGCAGGGCCAGGCCGGCAAGGTGGTCATCGACGCCAGCAGCCGCATCATGTCGACCCTGCAGCAGCGCCGCGCTGAGTTCACCAGCAACCCGGCCAGCCTGCGCAGCTACATCGACAGCGAACTGACCCGCACCTTCGACCGCGACTATGCCGCGCGCCTGGTGCTGGGCACGCACGCCCGCGGCGCCTCCGATGCCGACATCAAGCTGTTTGCCGATGCGATGGCCGACAGCCTGATGCAGCGCTACGGCTCGACCCTGCTGAACATCCAGGGCAAGCCGAGCTTCCGCCTGAAGGGCGAGAGCCCGCTGCCGGGCAACCGCGGCGTGCGCGTGGCCACCGAACTGGTGCGTGCCGGCAACGAGCCGACCCCGGTCGAGTACTGGATGCGCAACGTCAACGGCCAGTGGAAGATCTTCGACGTCAACATCGAAGGCATCTCCTACGTGCAGACCTTCCGCAACCAGTTCGATGCCCCGCTGCGCCAGAAGGGCATCAAGCAGGTGGCCAGCGAACTGCGCAGCGGCAGCATGCAGGCCGGACCGGCCGGCAATGGCAAGTAAGCCACTGGCGCTGCTGGAAGGCGACACCCTGCGCCTGCGCGGGGTGCTCGACCGTGCCGCTGTGATCGCCCTGTGGCCGCAGCTGCAGGCGTTGCCGGCAAAGCTGGCACGGCTGGAACTGGGCGAAGTCGAGCGCGTTGACAGCGCTGGCCTGGCGCTGCTGGCCGAACTGGCCGCGCGTGCCCGCACCCAGGGCCACCCGCTGTCGATTTCCGGCACCCCTGCCGGTTTCAACGAACTGAGCGCAGCCTACCGGCTGTCGCCCGATCTGGATTTCAATGCACCTTCTGCTGCGAGCTGACATGAACGTCGTACGCGCGTTTCCCCTGATGATCCTGGCCCTGGCGCTCAGCGCCTGTGCCGGCAAGCCCGCGCGCAGCGATGCGCCGGTGGCCGACACCGTGGTTCCGGCCAGCGCACCGGCCGATGCACCTGCTGCCGATGCCGGCACGGTTGACGCGGGACCGGCGGCCGCCATGGACGACGCGACGGCCACGCCGCCGCCGGCCACGAATGCCGGAACCGATGCCGAAACCGATGCCGCCACGGCCGCGGCCGCCGCTGCGCCCGGTGGCGACGACGATTTCGACGCGCTGTACGGCAACGCCGGCACCGCTGCCACCACCGCTGCCTACGACCCATGGGAGCCGCTGAACCGCCGCGTGCACCGCTTCAACGTGGGCGTGGACAACGTGATCGCGCGTCCGCTGGCCACCGCCTATACCCATGTCGTGCCGCGCTTCGCGCGTACCGGCGTGAGCAACTTCTTCAGCAACATCCGTTCGCCGGTCACCATCGTCAACCAGCTGCTGCAGGGCCGCCCGGATGATGCGTGGGATACCTTCGGCCGCTTTTTGATGAACTCGACGCTGGGCATCGGTGGCCTGTTCGATCCGGCCAGCAAGGCGATGGTGCCCAACCGCCGCGAGGACTTCGGGCAGACCCTGGGTGCCTGGGGCTGGCGCCGTTCGCGTTACGTGGAACTGCCGTTCTTCGGCCCGCGTACCGTGCGCGATGTGTTCGGCCTGGCCGGTGACATGCCGCTGTCGCCGATGCGCACGATCGAGGAAGACAAGATCCGCATCGCGCTGCAGGGCCTGCAGCTGGTCGATACCCGCGCGCAGCTGATGGCGGTCGACGACCTGCGCAGCTCGGCGGTGGATGAGTACGCGCTGGTGCGCGATGCCTGGCTGCAGCGCCGCAACTACCAGATCGAGAACGACCTGCGCGGCAAGCGCGAGCGTGGCAGCGACGATGAGAATTCGCCGATCCCGGTGGATGCCATGCCGATGCCGAACTGGACCAACTGATCGCGTTGGTCCGCGCATTAAAAAACCCCGCCTTGGCGGGGTTTTTTTTGTGCGTCGCCTGGGGTCGGAGCCCTTTCCCCTGGGAAAGGGATCCGACCCCATGCGATCAGGCGGCCAGTGCGGCGTCGATCGCCTCGCACAGGCGCGCGTCATCGGCGGCCACGTCCGGGGCGAAGCGTGCGACCACCTTGCCATCGCGGCCGACAAGGAACTTCTCGAAGTTCCACAGCACTGCCGGTGCAGCGTGGATCGGGATCTCCTTGCTGGCCAAGCGCTCGCGCAGCGGGCCTTCGCCGATCGCCTGCGGCTGGGCGGCGGTCAGCTGCTGGTACAGCGGGTGGGTGTCTTCACCGGCCACGCTGATCTTGGCGAACATCGGGAAGGTCACGTCGTAGGTCAGCTGGCAGAACTGCTGGATTTCCGCCTCGCTGCCCGGCTCCTGGCCGAGGAAGTTGTTGGCCGGGAAACCCAGCACTTCCAGGCCCTGTGCCTGCTTTTCCGCGTACAGCGCCTGCAGGCCTTCGTACTGCGGGGTCAGGCCGCACTTGGAGGCGACGTTCACCACCAGCAGGACCTTGCCCTGGTAATCGCCCAGGGTGGACGGCTGGCCGTCGATGGTGGTGAGGGAAATGTCCTGGATCGGGGTGCTCACGCGGGGGCTCCGGCTATGCCGTGGAAAGGTCCACCAGCATAGCGCTGCGCGTGTGCGTCGCGTGCGTTCAATCGACGCAGATCGTGCCCTGTGCCTTGCCGTCTTCGATGCGCTGGCGGCAGCCGAAGTTCTGGCTGACATCACGCTGGCAGGTGCCCGTTGCCACCACGCCCGCCTCGGGTTCACCCGTGGCCAGGCACTGGCCGCTGCAGTCGCGCTTGCTGCTGCAGGCCTTGCCGGCATCGGCATAGGGAATCACGCACTGCACGCGCTGCAGGCGGCCCAGCGGCTGCAGAGTGCCGCCGGCGGCGCGGCAATCCACGTCGCGCGCTTCCTGGTAGGCCTCGGTGGCTTCCGGTGTGTCAGGGGCGGCCGGTTGTGCGGTCGTATCGGCGGCCGGCGGCGTGCTGCTGCAGGCCGCCAACAGGGCGGCCAGGGCCAGGCTGGCAAGGAAGCGAAGGCGCATGGTCGGACCTGCAGGCGGTGATCGAGGCCGCCAGCATACGCATTGCGTGGTGCAGGTGGTGTGTCAGCGCACTCAGGTCTCTTCGCCCTCGCTGGCCTCGTCCTCACCGCCCTCTTCCTCGGCTTCCCCGAGGTCGCCCAGCAGCTGCTGCACCTGTTCGTTGGCAAGGGTCTCCACGCCACGCAGGCGGCGCTCGATGGTGCGCGTCTTGCGGCTGGCCGCGCCGATGCTGCGGCCGACCGTGGTGATCTGCTTCTCGGCCTTCTCGAGGATGCCAGCGAACTTGCCGAACTCGCTCTTCACCGCACCCAGCAGGCTCCACACTTCGCTGGACCGCTTCTCGATGGCCAGCGTGCGGAAGCCCATCTGCAGGCTGTTGAGCAGCGCGGTGATGGTGGTCGGGCCGGCCACCACCACGCGATGGTCGCGCTGCAGCAGGTCGACCAGGCCGGGCCGGCGGATGATCTCGGCGTACAGGCCTTCGGTGGGCAGGAACATCACCGCGAAATCGGTGGTGTGCGGCGGCACGATGTACTTCTCGCTGATCGACTTGGCCTGCACCTTCACCGCGCGCTCCAGCTGCACGCCCTGGATGCGCACCAGCTCGGCGTCACCCTGGTCCTGCGCGTCCAGCAGGCGCTCATAGTCCTCGCGCGGGAACTTGGAATCGATCGGCAGCCACACCGGCGCGTCGTCGCCGCGGCCGGGCAGGCGCACCGCGATGTCGACCATCTCGTTGCTGTCCGGGCGCACCTTCACCGCGCGCGCGTACTGCTCCTGGATCAGGGTCTGCTCGAGGATGTTCTCCAGCTGCACTTCACCCCAGCTGCCGCGCGTCTTGACGTTGGTCAGCACGCGCTTGAGGTCGCCCACGCCGGTGGCCAGCTGCTGCATCTCGCCCAGCCCGCGCTGCACCTGTTCCAGGCGCTCGGAGACCAGCTTGAACGACTGGCCCAGGCGCGTTTCCAGCGTGGTCTGCAGCTTCTCGTCCACGGTCACGCGCATCTGTTCCAGCTTCTGCGCGTTGTCGCTCTGCAGCGCGCGCAGCTGTTCTTCCAGGGTCGTGCGCATCTCGGCGATGCGTTGTTCGTTGCGCTGGGTCAGTTCCTGCAAGCGCAGGCCCAGGCTTTCGGTCAGCCGCTGCTGCGACTGCGCCCCTTCCTCGCGGCCCTTGCGGGCATCGTCCACCAGGGTCTGGCGCAGCGCGCCCAGCTGGGTGTCGGTACGCGTGGTCAGTTCCTGCAGCTGTTGGCCGAAGGCGTGGATGCGCGCCTCCTGCTGCTGGCCGAACACTTCCAGCTGCGCGCGCAGTTCCTGCAGGCGCTGGCCCATCAATGCACCGCTGCGCTGCTGGCTCTCGGCCGCTTCAGCACGCGCCTTGCGTGCATCTTCGCCGAGCGCTTCGCGCAGCAGGTCCAGGCGCTGGTCGGTGCGGGTGGACAGGTCGGTCAGCGCACGGGCGAAGCCATCCAGCTGTTCGCGCAGTTCGCTGCGGCCGGCCCGCGCCTCCTCGCGCACCGCCTGTTCCAGGCGGTCATGGGGCGGGCGGCGCAGCAGGGCGATCAGCTGCAGGACGAGGACGGCCAGCAGGAGGCCGCCGATGAGCAGGAATTCGGTTTGCATGCCACCAGTGTAGGCTGGCCCCGTCTCAAACGCTGCGTCTGACCATGCTCGAACTGTACGGAAAGCCGACCTCGATCAACGTGCGCAAGGTGCTGTGGCTGTGCGCCGGGCTGGACTTGGCGGTGCAGCACCACGCTGCCCCTGATGCAGACCTGCTGCGCGGGCTGAACCCGAACGCACAGGTGCCGGTGCTGCGCGAGGGCGACTTCGTGCTGTGGGAATCCAACAGCATCTGCCGCTACCTGGCCACGCGCGCCGGGCGCGATGACCTGCTGCCGGTCGAGCCGCAAGCGCGGGCGCGGGTGGAGCAGTGGATGGACTGGCAGGCGACCGATCTGAACACGGCATGGCGCCACGTGTTCATGGCGCGCGTGCGCGGGCATGCGGATTACCCGGACGATGCGCGGGCGGAGGCGAGCCTTGCGCAGTGGAACCGGCTGATGGCGATGCTGGATGCGCAGCTGGCGCGCCACGCGTACGTGGCCGGCGATGACTTCACTCTGGCTGACATCGTGCTGGGGCTGTCGACGCAGCGCTGGCGCAGCACGCCGGGCGGCAAGCCGGTGCTGGCGAATGTCGACGCGTGGTTCGAGCGGTTGCGGCGGCAGCCGGGGTTTGCGGCGCACGTCGACAACGGGGTTGCCTGAGGGGTGGGGTCTTTTTGCAGGGCTTGCAGCCCTGCACCTGCTCAATGCAACGGCAACGGCAACTGCAAAAGCTGGGTATCCGTGGGATGGCGGGGTGGGTCCGGTTGAGGGGGACGCCGTAAACCCATCCATGGGGGCTTGGTCGCCGCTTGCTCGTGTGCGCTGTCCTGCGCACACGGCAAGACCGGGGTTGGGCGTCCTGCCCAACCCGCCCGAGGCATGCCTCGGGCCCATGCCGCTCACACCCCCTCAACCGGACCCACCCCGCCTTCGACAGTTTCCCGCTGCTGATGGTGGGTGCCGACCGTTGGTCGGCACGGGACCTGCTCTGGTAGGTGTCGACCTTGGTCGACACAGGAGCGAAGCGACCGGCTTCTGCTCTTCTTTTTTTTTTTCCGTGGCTGGACGCGCACGGAAATTTTCAGAGGTCGGGCGGGTGGGTTTTGCATTCCGCGACCAGCCACGAGGGGCTCAGCCGTTGGCCTGGATCCTTACCAGCCTTCCAGCACGATCTTGCCCTTCGCGCGATTGCTCTCCACCAGCGCGTGCGCGCGCCGCAGGTTGGCGGCATTGATGCGCCCGAAGTGCTCGCCCAGCGTGGTCTGCAGCACGCCGGCATCGATCAGCTCGGCCACGCGGTTCAGCAGGTCGTGCTGGCGCTGCATGTCGGCGGTCTTGAACAGCGGGCGGGTGAACATCAGTTCCCAGTGCAGCGACAGCGCCTTGCGCTTCAGCGCCATCACGTCCAGCTGGCCGGGGTCGTCGATCAGGCCCAGCTGGCCCTGCGGCGCCAGCACTTCCACGATCTGCGCGTAGTGCTGGTCGGTGTGGGTCAGGCTGGCCACGTGCTCGACCTGCGGGATGCCCAGCCGGGCCAGGCCTTCGGCCAGGGGCAGGCTGTGATCGATCACGTGGTGTGCGCCCATCGCATAGACCCAGTCCTGGGTGTCCGGGCGCGAGGCGGTGCCGATCACGGTCAGCTTGGTCAGCGTGCGTGCCAGCTGCACCAGGATCGAGCCGACGCCGCCGGCCGCGCCGATCACCAGCAGGGTCTGCCCTTCACCGCCGCCCTCGACGATGCGCAGGCGGTCGAACAGCAGTTCCCAGGCGGTGATCGCGGTCAGCGGCAGGGCCACGGCGGCGGCATCGTCGAGGCTGGCCGGCTTGCGGCCGACGCTGCGCTCGTCCACCAGCTGGTACTCGGCATTGCTGCCCGGGCGGTCGATCACGCCGGCGTAGTAGACCGCGTCGCCGGGCTGGAACAGGGTCACCTCGCTGCCCACCGCATCGACCACGCCCACCGCATCCCAGCCCAGCACGCGCGGGCCTTCGGTGGCGGCGTTGCGGCGCACCTTGGTATCCACCGGGTTCACCGCCACGGCGCGCACCGCCACCCGCAGGTCGCGCGGGCCCGGCTGCGGCAGGTCCAGGTCGATGTCGATCAGGGCCTGCGGGTCATCGATCGGCAGGCCGGCGTGGGTGTAGGCAATGGCGCGCATGGCAGCGGTCCAGGGGGGAAAGGAATCCACAGCGTGCGCCGCGCGCGGCCCCCCGGAAAGGCGCAGAATCGGTCAGCACTTTCACTCCGGCAATGAAAATGATCCGTTTCGACGATCTGCAGCTGTTCGTCCGCACCGCCGCACTGGGCAGCTTCTCGCAGGCCGCACGCGAGGCCGACCTGCTGCCCGGCCAGGTGGCCGCCGCGGTGGCACGGCTGGAACGCGAGCTGGACCTGCGCCTGTTCGTGCGCACCACCCGCAGCCTGCGCCTGACCGGCGAGGGCGCGCTGTACCTGCCCTACGCGCAGGATGTGCTGGCGACCCTGCGCGAAGGCCAGGCCCGCGTGCAGGGCGAAGACGCCGACCTGCACGGCACGCTGCAGCTGTCGGCGCCGTCGGATTTCGGCCGCAACCTGCTGCTGCCGTGGCTGGCCTCGTTCCGCGCCGCGCACCCGCGGCTGCGGCTCCACCTGCGCTTGTCCGACGAGGTGGCCGACGTGTTCCGCGACCCGGTGGACGTGGCGATCCGCCTGGGCCACTTCGACGATGCCAGCTACGTGGCCCTGCCGCTGCTGGAGGGCAACCGTCGCGTGCTGGCGGCGTCGCCCGCCTACCTGCAGCGGCGCGGCGTACCAGCGCGGCTGGAGGACCTGCGCGAGCACGACTGCCTGGCCTACCAGCTGGGCGGACGCACCCACGACCGCTGGGCGTTCGAGGTCGAGGGACGGCGCGTGGTGGTGCCGGTGCGCGGCCCGCTGGTCTGCGACGATGCCGACGTGGTGCGGCGCTGGGCCGTGGCCGGTGAAGGCATCACCTATAAATCCTGGCTGGACGTGCGCGAGGACGTGCAGGCCGGGCGCCTGCAGGTGCTGCTGGACGGCGTTGGCAGCCACATCCCGCTGCAGCTGGTGTGCCCGCACCGCAAGCAGTTCTCGCCGGCGGTGCGGCAACTGCACGCGCAGCTGCGCGATCACCTGCAACCGCTGCTGTCCGGCCTGCCCGGTGGCGAGGGCGGCCCCCTGTCGCCGGCCGCGGCGGTGGCCGACAATGGCGCCCCCCCGCAACAACAATGAGCCATGCCATGCCGTGGATGGGCATCCAGGACCTGTGGACGTTCCTGCTCGCCGTGCTGGTGTTCCTCGCCCTGCCCGGGCCCGGCACCTTCACCCTGCTTACCGCCACCGGCCGCGGCGGCGTGCGCGGCGGCTACACCGCGCTGGCCGGCCTGCTGCTCGGTGACCAGATCCTGATGTGGCTGGCACTGGCCGGCGTGGCCGCGCTGCTGAAAGCCAACCCGCTGGTCTTCCACGCCGTGCAGTACCTCGGCGCGGCCTATCTGGTGTGGGTGGGCATCAGCCTGCTGCGCACGCCGAAGACCGAGGGCGGCGATGCCGGCCCGATCCGCATGCAGCCCGGCCGCTACTTCCAGCAGGCGATCCTGGTCAGCCTGCTCAACCCGAAGGCGATCCTGTTCTACATGGCCTTCCTGCCGCTGTTCATCGATCCGAAGGCGCACCACGGCATCGCGACCTTCGCGGCGCTGGCCGGCATCATCTTCGTGGTCAGCGTGGCGTACTGCTCGCTGCTGATCGGCGCGGGCAACCTGGCCCGTCGCCATCTCATCCAGCATCCGCGTATCAGCACCGTGCTGCGTCGCGTGGCCGGCCTGTTCCTGGTCGGCTTCGGCATCCGCCTGGGGCTGAACGGATGATCCGGCGGATGGCGGTGCTGGTGTTCGCCGTGCTGCTGGCCGACACCGCAACAGCGGCAACAGCGCAGGACCATCGCTGCCTGACCGGTGGCCGCAACGACAGCCTGCACCTGCTGTGGCGCTGGCTCGACGATGGCAGCGCCGATGTGCAGTACGCCGGGCAACGCGGTCGCCTGCCGGTGCAGCGGGTCTCGCAGGAAACGACGGTGCTGGACGAAGACCGCCCCTCCCAGTTCGACAGCGTGTGGGAAGAACGCATCGAGGGCCGCCGCAACGGGCGCTACCCCCTGACCACGCAGGGCGCGCGCGTCTACGGTTTCAGCTACGAGCGCGTGCGCGACGGGCGCCGCACCGAATTCAATGAAGACGTCGAGGCGTGGCAGGAAGACGGCTGCCAGTGGCCAGGTGTCGAACCGCTGACCGTAGCGTCGAGCCTGCTCGACTGATGTGCCCGTAGCATCGAGCTTGCTCGACTGATGCAAAGAGCAGTCGAGCAAGCTCGACTCTACCGGTCGTGCATGTCCGCGCGCAGGTGGTCGATGAACACCCGCAGCTTCGGTGCCATCTGCTCGCGCGCCGGGTAGTACAGGTGGAAACCGGGGAACGGCGGTTGCCAGTCCTGCAGCACGCTCTGCAGTCGCCCGGCGGCGATGTCGTCGGCCATCAGCGAAGCGAAGCCCTGGGCCATGCCCAGCCCGGCAAGCACGGCACGATGGGCGACGCCGGCATCGTTGAACACCAGCCGCCCGCTCACTTCCACGTCCAGCTCGTGGCCCTCGCGGCTGAATTCCCAGGGCATCAGCCGGCCGTTGGCCAGGCGGTGCACGATGCAGGCGTGGCCCTGCAGGTCATGCGGAGTCTGCGGCACGCCATGGCGCTCGAAGTAGGCCGGCGTCGCCACCACCACCTGCCGCTCGGGCGGCCCGACCGGCACCGCGATCATCCCCTGGGCCAGTGATTCGCCCAGGCGGATGCCGGCGTCGAAGCCCTCGCCCACCAGATCGGTCAGGGCCGCGTCGACGCACAGTTCCACCTGCACCTGCGGGTAGCGCGCCAGGAAATCGGGCAGCCGCGGCAGCACCATGCGGTCGGCGACGATGCGTGGCAGGGTCACCCGCAGCCGCCCGGCCGGCACCGAGCGCGCGCTGTCCAGTTCGGCGAAGGCCTGGTCGATCTGGTCGAGGCCGCCCCGCACCCGCTGCAGGAAACGCGCGCCGTGTTCGGTCAGGCCCACCCGCCGCGTGGTCCGCTGCAGCAGGCGCACGCCCATCCGTGCTTCCAGCGCGCGCACGCTCTGCGACAGCGCCGAGGTCGACACGCCCAGCGCATCGGCAGCGCGGGTGAAGCTGGCATGTTCGGCCACGTGGACGAAGGCGACCACGGCCGTCAGCGGGGCAGAGGCATCCATTGTGAAGCCAGCCTTCAAGGTGAGTCAGGTTGCACGCAGTTTATCCACATGATCGACAGGAGGAAGCTAAGCCCCACGCCGCCGCCCATCCGGGCGAGGTGCTTCCCCCAAGGAGATCCGCATGAAGACCCGTACTCTCGGCCCCGCCGGCCCTACCGTGTCCGCCCTCGGCCTGGGCTGCATGGGCATGAGCGCCTACTACGGCGGCCGCAGCAGTGAGGAGGACGCCATTGCCCTCATCCAGCACGCGCTGGACCGCGGCCTGACCCTGCTCGACACCGCCGATGTGTATGGCCCGCACACCAATGAAGTGCTGGTCGGCCGCGCGATTGCCGGCCGCCGCAACCAGGTGTTCCTGGCCAGCAAGTTCGGCATCGGCCTGGACCCTTCCGACCCGCAGGCGCGGCAGGTCAACGGCCACCCGGACTATGTGCAGGCCGCCTGCGAGGCCAGCCTGCGCCGCCTGGGCGTGGACCACATCGACCTGTACTACCAGCACCGCGTCGACCCGACCGTGCCGATCGAGGACACCGTGGGTGCGATGGCGCGCCTGGTGGAACAGGGCAAGGTGCGCTGGCTGGGCCTGTCCGAGGCCTCGGCAGCCACCCTGCGCCGGGCGCATGCGGTGCACCCGATCACCGCCGTGCAGAGCGAGTACTCGCTGTGGTCGCGCGAGCCGGAACAGAACGGGGTGCTGGCCACCACGGCGGAACTGGGCATCGGCTTCGTGCCGTATTCGCCGCTGGGCCGTGGCTTCCTGACCGGCGCCATCCGCAGCCCGGATGATTTCGAGGCCGACGATTACCGGCGTACCTCGCCGCGCTTCGAAGGCGCGAACTTCCAGCGCAACCTGGCGCTGGTGGACACCGTGCAGGCGCTGGCCGCCGAACGCGGCATTGCCGCCTCGCAGCTGGCCCTGGCCTGGGTGCTGTCGCGTGGCGAGCACATCGTGCCGATTCCGGGCACCACGCGGCAGGCACGGCTGGACGAGAACCTCGGTGCGCTGCAGGTGGAACTGGACGCCGCCACGCTGGACGCGCTGGATGCGGCCTTCCCGCTGAATGCCGCGGCCGGCGAGCGCTATTCGGTCAGTGGCATGGCCAACATCGAGTCGTAGCCGCCGGATTGTGCCGATTCCGGCAGCCTGGTCGGGGCGCAGCGCGCGCCCCGACGGGTATGACCCTCGCCAGTGGTAATGCTGCGCTGCGTTCGGTCACACTCGGGAACTTGTCGTTCCAAGTCATCCCCTTCCGAGGCCTGCATGTCCCTGCTCCGGCGCAAGTCGCTAGATTCCGTCACTGTCCATGAAGCCGGTCGGCGCCTGGTGCCGACCCTCAGCTGGCCGCACCTGATCGCCCTGGGCATCGGCGCCATCGTCGGCACCGGCATCTACACGCTCATCGGCGTCGGCGCCAACCTGGCCGGTCCGGCAGTACTGATCTCCTTCGCCATCGCCGGTGCGGTCTGCGCCTGCGCGGCGCTGTCCTATGCCGAGCTGTCGACGATGATGCCGGCCGCCGGCAGCGCCTACACCTACAGCTACAGCGCGCTGGGCGAGGTGTTCGCCTGGGTGGTGGGCTGGAGCCTGATCCTCGAATACTCGCTGGTGGTCAGTACCGTGGCCGTGGGCTGGTCGGGCTACTTCGTCGGCTTCCTCGAATGGGCGCATACGCAGTTCGGCTGGAACATCACCCTGCCAGCCGCGCTCGCTGCGGGCCCGCATGTCGCCGGTGGCTTCATCAACCTGCCGGCGATCATCATCACCTGGCTGGTCGCGCTGATGCTGATGGCCGGCACCAAGGAAAGCGCCACGCTCAACGCCATCCTGGTGGTGTTCAAGCTGATCGCGCTGGCGATCTTCGTGGCCGTGGCCCTGCCCGCCTTCGACAGCGCCAACCTGCAGCCGTTCATGCCGTACGGGTTCGCCAAATCGATGGGCCCCGATGGCGTCGAACACGGCGTAATGGCGGCTGCGGCGATCATCTTCTTCGCCTTCTACGGCTTCGATGCGATCTCCACCGCCGCCGAGGAAACCAAGAACCCGGGCCGTGACCTGTCCATCGGCATCATCGGTTCGATGATCGGCTGCACCATCGTCTACGTGCTGGTGGCGCTGGCTGCCGTGGGTGCGATGAGCTACGCCGTGTTCGGCCACAGCGCCGAGCCGCTGGCCCTGATCATGCGCCAGCTCGGCCATCCGACCGCCGCCATGGTGATCGGCGTGATCGCGATCATCGCCCTGCCGACCGTGCTGCTGGCCTTCCTGTACGGGCAGAGCCGCATCTTCTTCGTAATGAGCCGCGACGGCCTGCTGCCGCGTGGCCTGTCCAAGGTCAACGCACGCACCGGCACGCCGGTGGCGACCACGCTGTTCACTGCGGTGGTGGTGTCGGCGCTGGCCGGCGTGGCGCGCCTGGACGAGATTGCCGCCCTGGCCAATGCCGGCACCCTGGCCGCGTTCACCGCCGTGGGCATCTGCCTGGTGGTGCTGCGCCTGCGCGAACCGGACCGTGCCCGCACCTTCCGCACGCCGCTGGCCTTCGTGGTCGGGCCGCTGGCCGCGCTGGGCTGCATCTACCTGTTCATCAGCCTGCCGCACACCACCCAGCTGTACTTCCTGGTGTGGAACGTGGTCGGCCTGGTGCTGTACTTCCTGTACAGCCGCCGCAATGCGGTGATCGCGAAATAAACGCATCACCGGGTATGCCGGCCAGCGGCCGGCACTACCGCTTTGGCATCACGGGTAGTGCCGGCCGCTGGCCGGCATTTCCGCAGGGCGGTCAGCCGCCCTGCTTTGCCGCGTAATCCTGCGCCTGGCGCATCACCCGCAGCAGGTTGCCGCCCCAGATGCCGGCAATCTGCTGTTCGCTGTAGCCCTTGCGCAGCAGCCACGCAGTGATCTTCGGTAGCTGGCTGACATCGGGCAGGTCGCTCAGGCCACCGCCGCCATCCCAGTCCAAGCCGATGCCCACGTGCTCGGGGCCGACCACCTTGAGGATGTGCTCGAAGTGGGCGAAGAAGTCGTCCAGGCTGGCGTGGCGCACCGGGTGTTCGTGGTCCAGCGCCTGCTCGGCCTGCTGCAGGGCAACGCCCTGGGCGATGGTCATGCCTTCCCAGCCGCCCAGCTGCTTGCTCAGCGCTTCTTCCGCCTGCTTGCGTTCGGGCGTCTTGGCGGTGTCGATCAGGTAGCCGCCATAGGCATTCACCTGGATCACACCACCGGCCTTTGCCAGCTGGCGCAGGCGCGCATCGTCGAGGTTGCGCGGGTGGTTGTAGACCGCCTTGGCCGAGCTGTGCGAGAGCACGAACGGCACCGGCATCATCGCCAGCAGGTCATCGAACACCGCATCGGACGCGTGCGACTGGTCGATGACGATGCCCAGCTTCACCGCGGCGCGCACCAGGTCCTTGCCGGCCGGGCTCAGGCCCTTCCACTCCGCGCCCTTGGGGTCGGTGGCCGAATCGGCGAACTCGTTGTTGGCGAAGTGCACCGTGCTCAGCAGGCGCAGGCCGGCGCGGTGGTAGAACGAAAGCAGGCTGGGGTCTTCCACCAGCGGGCTGGCGTTTTCCATGCTGATGTAGACCACGCGCTTGCCGGCAGCCTTGATCCGCGCGGCATCATCGGCGGTCAGCGCCAGTTCGAAGCGCTCGGGGTTGGCCGCCAGCATCTGCCGGATCTCCAGCAGCCGCTGCAGGCCATGGTCGCGCTCGGCCAGGTGGGCGGCGGCGCTGCGGTCGCCCTGGTCGGTGTAGATCGCCCAGAAGCCACCGTCCAGCGCGCCCTCGACCATGCGTGGGTAATCCACCTGCGAAAGCGCGTTGTGGTCGTGCCGCTGTTCGATGTCGAAGCCGGCGCGGCCGAAGTTGGCCGGCGTGTCGAGGTGGCTGTCCAGGGTCAGCAGGCGCTGCTGCAGGCCCTTGGCGCGGGCCAGCTCCTGCGCGCTGAACTCGATGGCATGGGCAGACAGCGGCGCACTCAGCGCCAGGGCAAGCAGCAGGGACAGGCGACGCAGCGAAGGCATGGGCTCTCACCGGTGAGGAGAAGAGCCCGACCATAGCGCTGTGTCCGCGTATTGGGTAGCGCGGGGCCATGCCCGGCGGATCTTCGCCGGGCATGAATTCTTTTCACGGCCCGGCGGCCAGTCTGCTGCGCATTGCGATGCGCTCAAAACAAATGGCGCCCCACTCTTCAGGTGGCGCGGCTCGACTCTACAAGTCGAAATCAATCAACCACGCGGCAGAACACGGCCTTCAGGTAGCGCGATTCCTGCACGTGGGCCATGAACGGATGGTCCGGACCGGCGCCGGCCACCTTCAGGATCTGGATCGTACGGCCGGAGAAGTAGGCCGCGCGGCGCAGCATGTCGAGGAACTGGTCCTCGGCCACCAGGCCGGTGCAGGAGAACGTGGCGAACAGGCCGCCCGGCTTGACCACGCCCAGCGCCAGCTTGTTCATGTCCAGGTACTTCTTCAGCGCGGTGATGACCTGGTCGCGGTCGCGGGTCATCTTCGCCGGGTCCAGGATCACCACGTCGTACTGCTCGCCGCGGTTGGCGGCATCGCGCAGCCACGGGAAGATGTCGGACTGGACGAACTTCGGACGCACGTTGTTCAGGCGCGAATTGCCCTTGGCGATCTGGATGACGTCTTCATCGATGTCGATGCCGACTACTTCCGAAGCACCACGCGCGGCCGCGTACACGGCGAAACCGCCGGTGTTGCAGCACAGGTCGAGCACGGTCTTGCCTTCCACCTGCTGGCTCAGCCACTCACGGTTCTCGCGCTGGTCGGCGAAGAAGCCGGTCTTGTGCGCACCGGCCGGGTCGGCGCGGAACTTGATGCCGTACTCGGTGATCACCGACGCTTCGGTGGTGGTGTTGCCGTGGAAGTCGAAGCTTTCCTGCTTCTGCACGTGTTCGTCGGCGAAGCTGTGGAAGCGGCAGCCCGGGAACTGTTCGCGCAGGGCGTCGTAGATCCACTCGCGGTGGCGGAACATGCCGGCGGCGAAGAATTCGACCACCACCAGGTCGTTGTAACGGTCCACCACCAGGCCGGACAGGCCGTCGCCTTCGCTGTGCACCACGCGCCAGGCGTCGGACACCGCGTCCAGCTTCAGCACGCCACGGCGCAGTTCGACCGCCTGGGCGATCTTGCGCGAGAACCAGCCGGCATCGACCGGCACGTTCGGGTCGGTTTCGAGGATGCGCACGGCGATGCGCGAGTGCCCGTTGTAGAAGCCACGGCCGATGAACTCGCCATCGATGCCGACGACGTCGACGATGGAACCGGGCTTGGGCCGGACGGTCGGCTTCTCGACCAGTTTCTGGAAGATCCACGGGTGGCTGGAGCGCCACGCGTTCTTGAGGCGGACAACGGGAAGGGGGGTATTCATCGGCCTATTGTAAACCGGCCGCCGGGGTCAGATCCCCGCAGGGGCTCTGACCCCCACCCGCCGCCCATTTGACGGCGGCCCGGCCAGGCCGCAGAATCGGCCCCAGAAGGGGAGTAGCTCCCAGACGTTGTCGCCGTCAATTCGAGCCCGCAGGCTCCGGTGCAACGGCAATCCCACCCGCGTGGGGTTGCGAGCGAGACCTTCGCCGTACTGGCGAAGCTCTGTCCCTGGATCCCCCTCCCGATCCTCCGTTGCAGATCCTCGCCGTCCGGCCTGGCATTCATCTTTCCAACGGATATTCCCAATGCAGACGATCGGTAATGTGTGGATGTGGGGCGGCTTCGTGGCGGTGGTCATCATCGCCCTGCTCGTCGACCTGGTGTTGATGCGACATGGCGGACCGCACAAGGTCACCTTCAAGGAGGCCCTGTGGTGGTCCATCGGCTGGGTCGTGCTGGCCCTGCTGTTCAACGCGGGCCTCTGGTACTACCTCAGCGAGACCGCCGGCCAGGTGGTGGCCAACAAGGTCGGCCTGGAATTCCTGACCGGCTACCTGGTCGAGAAGGCCCTGGCGGTGGACAACATCTTTGTCTTCCTGATGATCATGAGCTACTTCGCGGTGCCGGAGGAGCAGCGCCAGAAGGTGCTGATCATCGGCATCCTGGGTGCGATCGTGCTGCGCACGATCATGATCTTCGCCGGTAGCGTGCTGATCAGCCAGTTCCATTGGCTGCTCTACGTGTTCGGTGCCTTCCTGCTCTTCACCGGCTGGAAGATGTGGTTCGCCGCCGGCCAGGAGCCGGACCTGGAAACCAACCCGGCCCTGCGCTGGATGCGCAAGCACCTGCGCCTGCTGCCGGACTACGCCGGCAACGCGATGAGCGTGATGCAGGACGGCAAGCGCTGGTTCACCCCGCTGTTCGCGGTGCTGATCCTGATCGCGGTGACCGACGTGATCTTCGCGGTGGACAGCATCCCGGCGATCTTCGCCATCACCACCGACCCGTTCATCGTGCTCACCTCCAACGTGTTCGCGGTGCTCGGCCTGCGTGCGATGTTCTTCCTGCTGGCCGGCATGGCCGACCGCTTCCACCTGCTGCCGTATGGCCTGGCGCTGGTGCTGGGCTTCATCGGCATCAAGATGATGATCATCGACCTGTTCAAGATCCCGACCCCGGTGTCGCTGGGCGTGGTCGCCGCGATCATTGCCGCCACCGTGGTGCTCAGCCTGAAGTACCCGCCGAAGGAAGACGCCGGCCAGGCCTGAGCCTGACCGGTCTGCAGCGCGCGGCCGGCGGGATTGTCCCGTCGGCCGCCCCCACTCTCCCGCAGCGGTGGCCTTGGTTTCGCGCCAGCCACCGCCATTGCTGAGGTATGGACAACAACACGCCCCTGCCCGCCGGTGACGTGCCGGCCCCCCGCAACGACCGCATGCGCATCCTGCGGGCGTTCAACGTCAGCCTGGCCGCCGTGCTGTTGCTGCTGGCCGTGTTCGCCCTGCAGGGCAGCTTCGACTGGCGGCCGTGGGCGGTCGCGCCGCTGGAGGCCAAGGGCCTGCTGGGGCTGATCGGCGGGCCGATGCTGCATGCCTCGGTCGAACACATCGCCGCCAATGGCTTTGCGATCCTGATCCTCGGCACCCTGGCCGGCAGCGTGTACCCGAAGGCCACCGTGCGTGCCCTGCCCCTGCTGTGGCTGGGTTCGGGCATCGGCGCGTGGATGCTGGGCAATCCCGGCAGCGTGCACCTGGGGGCCAGCGGCGTGACCCACGGCCTGATGTTCCTGCTGGCCAGCCTGGGCCTGCTGCGCCGTGACCGCGCGGCGATCGCCACCGGCCTGATCGGCATGCTGTTCTACGGCGGCATGCTGATGACCATCCTGCCGCATGCCGACGGCGTGTCCTGGCAGTCGCACATGGGCGGTGCCTTCGCCGGCATCATCGCCGCGCTGCTGTTCCGCAACGCCGACCCGATGACGCCGCGCCCGCATTACAGCTGGGAGGACGAGGAACACGAGGTCGAGGCACTGGCCGACGACGAGCTCGAGCCGCCCTCGCCGCGCCGCGTGCCGGTGCTGTGGCAGCCGCGCGAGGGGCAGGATTACGTGGTGATCCCGTTCCGCCGGCCGGAAGACCCGCGCGGTTGAAGCAACACGTCGGGGTCGGATCCCCGAAGGGGCTCTGACCCCAAACCGGATGCCGGCCAGCGGCCGGCACTACCGGATTCTCAATTGCCCGCGGTGCCCATGCCATCCACCGCCTGCCGGCCCAGCGCCGGGTCATCGGTGAAGAACGCATCGATGCCGGTGGCCAGGTAGGCGCGCATCTCGGCGATCGAGCCTTCCGGGTTGCGCGCGCTGTCGGCGCCCTTGCGCAGGTTGCTGGCCTGGAAGTGGTTTTCCGGGCGGAAGGTGTACGGGATCACCATCAGGCCGGCCGCATGCGCATCGCGCACCAGCGCGGTCGGCGTGCCCAGTGCACCGTTGGCGTCCAGCGGGATGATCGAGCGCAGCTCCGGGCCGATGCCATCGGCGTAGCTGGCGATGTCCTTCAGCCCGGCCGGGGTCATCATCTGCGCATAGCTGAGCGTGCCACCGGCCTTGGCGACATCGGCCGGGCGGGCATCGCCCTTCCACAGCAGCTGCAGCAGGCGGATGTTGCTGCCACGGCCGATCTTGCCGCGCAGGTAGCGCAGGTTGGCGGTCTCGAACGACTGGATCGTCACCGGCGCGACGGCGGTGTAGGCGTTGCCGCGCAGCGCGGCCAGCACCTTGTCTTCCATCGGCAGGCCGATGGACTGGAAGTAGGTCGGGTGCTTGATCTCCGGCACCAGGCCGATGCCACGGTTGGCACGACCGGCCTGCTGCACCAGGAAGGCCAGGATCTCGTCCAGGGTGGCGATGCGGAACTGGCCATCGAACGCGGTGCTGCGCAGTTCCGGCAGGCGCTCGCGGGTGTAGAGGGTCTTCAGCTCGGCCAGGGTGAAGTCTTCGGTAAACCAGCCCTCGACCTTCTCGCCGTCGATGACCTTGGTGGTCTTCCGCTTGGCGAATTCCTTGTGCTCGGCGACGTCGGTGGTGCCACCGATCTCGTTCTCGTGGCGGGCCACCAGCACGCCGTCCTTGGTCATCACCAGGTCGGGTTCGATGTAGTCGGCGCCATCGGTGATGGCCTGCGCGTAGGCCGCCAGCGTGTGCTCGGGCAGCAGCGCGCTTGCGCCGCGGTGGCCGTAGACGGAGACCTTCGCGGTCGCCGGGGTGGAAGTTTCAGCACTCATGGCCACCGATGGTGCCACGGCCAGCGACAACAGCAACGCACAACCCCACGACTTCACTGCGACTTCCCCAAGCGGTATGTGATGGGGGTCAGTATGCGGCGGGAATATGACAGCCGGGGGCGTCGGCCCGGGGTCGGATCCCCGCAGGGGCTCCGACCCCAACCCCAGGGACCGTATGCCAACCACCGTTGGCATCTACCAGAGCCAGAGCGCGGGCCTTACTTGCCGATGCAGAAGCTGGAGAAGATCCTGCCCAGCAGGTCATCCGCACTCATCTGCCCGGTGATCTCGCCCAGCGCGTCGTGCGCCAGCCGCAGTTCCTCGGCGGCCAGTTCCAGATGCTCGTGCACCAGCTCGCCATCGGCGCGCTGCGCATGCTCCTGCGCGCGTTCGATCGCATCCACGTGGCGGGTGCGGGCGGAGAACTCGCCCTCCACCTGCTCCCCTGCCCCGGCCGAGGCAATCGAACGCAGGCGCGTGTGCAGGTCTTCCAGGCCGGCACCGGTGGTGGCCGAGACGAACACGCGGTCCGGATCGTCCAGCGCCGGCAACGCGTCCAGCAGGTCCGACTTGTTGTGGATGTAGACCTTGTGCGGCACGGCGGCCACGGCTTCGCCCAGCGCGGCTTCGCCGGCGGCCGGGTCGCGCGCGTCCAGCACGATCAGCGCCAGGTCGGTGCGTTCGATTTCCACGTGGGCGCGGCGCATGCCTTCGCGTTCGATGGCATCGCCGCCGTCGCGCAGGCCGGCGGTGTCGACCAGGGTCAGCTCCAGCCCATCCAGGCGGATGGTTTCGCGCAGGGTGTCGCGGGTAGTGCCGGCGATGTCGGTGACGATGGCGCGCTCGCTGCCGGCCAGGGCGTTCAGCAGTGAGCTCTTGCCGGCATTCGGCGGGCCGATCAGCACTGCATGCAGGCCATCGCGAAGGCGTCGGCCGCGCTCGGCATCACGACGCAGCAGGGCAAGATCAGCGCGCGCCTGTTGCAGCCCGCGCCGCACCTGTGCGCCGCCCAGGGTATCCAGCGGTTCGTCGGCAAAGTCGATGGCCGCTTCCACGTGGATGCGCAGCAGTACCAGCTGTTCGACCACCACCTCGATACGGCGCGAGAACACGCCATCCAGCGAGCGACGTGCCGCGCGCGCGGCGCGGTTGTCGCCGGCGGCGATCAGGTCGGCGATGGCCTCGGCCTGGGCCAGGTCGAGCTTGCCGTTGAGGAAGGCCCGTTCGCTGAACTCACCCGGCCGCGCCTGGCGCGCGCCGAGTGCGATGCAGCGCGCGACCAGCTGCTGCAGCAGCACGGGGCTGCCGTGGCCCTGCAGTTCCACCACTTCCTCGCCGGTGAAGCTGTTCGGTGCCGGGAACCACAGCACGATGCCGTCGTCGATCACTTCACCGTCGGCATCGCGCAGCCGCGCGTAGTGCGCATGGCGCGGGCGCAGCGTGGGCGCGCCCAGTGCGTTGGCGATCGCCGCGGCACGCGGGCCGGACAGGCGCAGCAGACCGACACCGCCCGCGCCGGGGGCACTGGCGATGGCGACGATGGTGTCGGTGCGAGTCACATCGTTCATGGCTCAGAGCTTCTCCAGCTGCGCGCGCGCCTGCGCGGCACCACTGCCCTGCGGCTGCAGGGCGAGGTAGGTGGTGTAGGCCTGCTTCGCCTTGGCCTTGTCGCCGGCGTTGAAGTAGGCATCGCCCAGGTTGAGGTGGGCCACCGCACGCGACGGGTCGATCTTCAGGGTGTTTTCCAGCCAGCGCGCCGCTTCGGCGTAACGCTGCTGGCGGTAGTAGACGAAGCCGAGGTTGTTGGCCGCCTGGGCAAAGTCAGGCCGCAGCTTCAATGCTTCGGTGAACTGCGCGACGGCTTCGTCGTACTGCTTCTCGCGGTACAGCTGCAGGCCACGATCGTTGGCCTGCTGCGCGCGCTGGCGGTCCGAGGCCGGGCCGGCAGTGGGCACCACCAGCTTGGCCTTGCCGCCCTGCAGGTCGGCCACGGTCACCGGCGCCTGCGCGCCCTTGGCATCCTGCGCGGCGTCGACCTTGTTGTTCAGTGCGATGGCATCCGGGGTCAGCTGGCGCGTGTCGGCGTTGAGGTATTCCTGGCTGTCCGGCACCTGGAACACGAACTCGCCGCCCTGCGAACCGGGCAGGCTGCCGAACGCCGGGGTCTGGTGCGAGACGGCCGACACCGCCGGCGCCACGTAGGCGGCCAGCTCGGTACCGGTGATCAGGCCATCGCCATTGAGGTCGCCCTTGCCGGCCAGCGCCTGCAGCAGCACCCAGGTGAACACCGAATGGCCGTTCGGGCCGGCGTCGGCCACCTGCTGGTCGGCACCGCCGGCGGTCAGCATCTGCCGCGCGCTGCGGCGTGCGTTCTCGCGCAGGAACGACGACGACGACGGACCACCGCGGGTCAGCCCCAGGCCGCTGTAGCAGGCATCCATCACGAACATCACGTGCTTGGCCTGCATGCTTTCGGCGATGTTCTGGATGTCGGTCATCGCGATGGCGTCGGTGGCGAATTCCTTCGGGTCCGAATCCACCGGGATGATGTAGCCGAGGTCGCGGCCTGAAGCGAGCTGGCGGGTGGCGCCGTGGCCGGCGAAGAACACGAACACGCGGTCGTTCTTTCCGGTGCGGTCGTCGGCCAGGCGGTCGTGGAAGGCCGCCAGGATGTTGTTGCGGGTGGCCTGCTCGTTCTTCAGCACGATCACCTGCGAGGACGGGAAGCCGAACTGCCCGGTCAGGGTGTCGGCCACCGCCTGCGCATCGTGGCTGGCGTATTCCAGCTTCGGCCACTTGGCGTAGTTGTCGATGCCGACCACGATCGCCCACGACTTCTCGTAGCCGGTGGTGACGGTGGCATCGCTGCTGGCGCCCTTGCGCGCGCGGGCGACGGTGAACTCGCGGCCGTTCCAGCCGGCGAACTGGTAACCGTCGGCGATCAGCCGGTCGAGGATCTGCGGCAGCGCCTTCACCGCACGGTCGTGGATGTCATGGAACAGGATGATGCCGCGCTGTTCTTTGTTTACCTGGCCGAGCACGCGCTGCACGATCGATTCCGGCACCGGGTCGGCCCAGTCCATCGAGTCGATGTTCCACATGATCGACTTCAGGCCGGCTTCGTTCAGCAGCTGCAGGCCTTCGGCGTTGCGCGCGCCATACGGGAAGCGGAACAGCGGCGCACGCTTGCTGTCGACATCCTTCAGCAGGGTATCGGTGTCCAGCACCTGCTGGCGCAGCGCATCGCCGGTGGTGCGCGACAGCTGGGCGTGGGTCAGGCTGTGGTTGCCCACCGCATAGCCCTCTTCCATCAGGTTGCGGCTGATCTTCGCCATCGGGCCCAGGCTGACCTTGCCGTCGGCCTCGACCTTGCCCAGGTTGCGGCCCACTTCGAAGAACACGCCCGGCACGTCGTAGCGCTTGAGGATGGCCACCACTTCATCGGTGTAGGCCTTGTGCGGGCCGTCGTCGAAGGTCAGCACCACGGTCTTGGCCGGCAGGTCGCGGCCGAAGATCTCGCGGTCGCTGTCCTTCATCGACATCGGGTACGGCTCGATCACCCCGTAGTCGCGCAGGATCGCCTCGCGGCTGTAGTCCTTGTGCAGGTGGGCGATGTAGTCCTCCCACTTCTCGCGCTTCAGGTCGATGGCGCGGGTGCGCTCGAAGCGGCTGAAGATGCGGGTCAGTTCCTGGTTGTAGTTGCGCTCGATCTCGTCCAGCGCGTCCAGGTCCTCGCCGATGCGCTGGTGCAGCTTCACTGCCGGCAGCGAGGAATCCGCGCCGACACGTTCGTGCAGGTCGCGCAGCACTTCGCGGAAGGCCAGGCGATCGGCATCGAACAGTTCCGGCGCCGATTCGATGTAGTCCAGCACGGTGCCCAGCGTGGCGAAGCGCTGCGGGCTGCCGCCACGCAGCAGGCTGTCGAACTGCGCGGCGATGGCGGTGCGCTGTTCCAGGCCATCGTGGAACAGCTGCTGGCCGATGCGGGTGGAGGTACCGCGGTCGGCGGCACTCTGCTGCTCTTCGTCGGCCAGCAGCACGATGATGCGGCGGTAGCCATCGAGCTGCGTCTGCAACGCGGCGAGCAGCGGTGCGGCGGCCGGATCGGCGGCGGCAGCGGCCTGTGCGCTGGGCTGGGTGACGGCGGCGGCGGCGGGCGCCTTGCCCTCCTTGTCGCCGCAGCCGGCAACGGCCAGGGTCAACAGCAGCGAGGGCAGGAACAGGCGGAACGACAACGCACGCGGCATGGCAGGCTCGATGGATGGGGACACGGTGTGCGGGCGATTCTAACCCCGCATGCGAAAAGCCCGCCTTGCGGCGGGCTTTTGCGGGGATCAGCGTCGGTAGAGTCGACCGTTGGTCGACTGTTCCAACGCCAGTCGACCAACGGTCGACTCTACCCGGGTTATTTCTTCTTGACCGGGGCCGGTGCGGTGGTCGCCGGCAGCGGCTCGCCGCCATGGCGCTTGGTCATCCACCACTGCTGCAGCAGGCCCAGGCCGCCGTTGACCACCCAGTACAGGACCAGGCCGGACGGCATGAAGGCCATCATGAAGCCGAAGACCAGCGGCATGAACTGCATCATCTTCTGCTGCATCGGGTCCATGCCCGGTGCCGGGGTCAGCTTCTGCGTGGCCCACATCACCGCCATGTTGATGACCGGCAGGATGAAGTACGGGTCGCGCGCGGTCAGATCCTGGATCCAGCCCAGCCACGGCGCCTGGCGCAGTTCGACCGACTCGACCAGCACCCAGTACAGGGCGAAGAAGATCGGCATCTGGATGAGGATCGGCAGGCAGCCGCCCATCGGATTGATCTTTTCCTTCTTGTACAGCTCCATCATCGCGGTCTGGAACTTCTGGCGGTCATCGCCATAGCGTTCCTTCAGCTGCGCGATGCGCGGCTGGAAGCGACGCATCTTCGCACCGCTCTTGTACTGCACGGCCGACAGCGGGTAGAGCACCAGCTTCAGCAGGACCACCAGGCCGACGATGGCCCAGCCCCAGTTGCCGACCAGCTTGTGCACCTGGTTCAGCACCCAGAACAGGCCCTGGCCGATCACCGCCATCATCGAGAAGCGGCTGTAGTCGACCACGCGGTCCAGGCCCGGCACGTCTTCCTTGGCGATCTGGTTGACCAGCTTCGGGCCGACCCACAGGCGGGCTTCGGTGCTGGTGGACTGGCCCGGGGCCACGGTGAAGGCCGGGCCGCGCGCTTCGATCAGGTCACGACCGGCCACCTGCGACAGCACGTAGTGGGCGGTCTGGTCCTTCTGCGGGATCCAGGCGGTGAAGAAGTGGTGCTGCAGCATCGCCAGCCAGCCGCCGGTGATGTTCTGGTTCAGCGCGCCATCGTCCAGGTAATCCTTGAACGCACGACGCTGGTACTTCTTGTCGTTGTCGTACCAGGTAGCACCGTTGAAGCTGAACGAGTCCGGGTTGGTCATGTTCCGCGACAGGATGGTCGGGGTACGGTCCAGGGTGCGGTAGACGTAGCCGTTCCACGGGGCGGCGCCGGTGTTGCTGACCTCGTCCTTGAAGCGCACGGCGTACTCGTTGCGCGAGACGGTCAGGGTGCGCTTGATGGTCACGCCGTTGTCGGCGGTCCACACGAACGGGATCTGCAGTTCGTTCTGGCCGTCGGCCAGCACGAAGTCGCGGACGTCACCGACCAGCTTGAAGCCATCGGCGCCCGGCACCGGGGTGTTCTTGTCTTCGCTGGCCCAGCCGCTGATCGCGCTGTACGGATGCGCGGGGTCTTCGGTCAGCAGGCGCACCGGGGCGCTGCCTTCTTCCTTGGACTGCGGGAACTGCAGCAGCTCGGCGTCGAGCACGCGGCCGCCGTCCACCACCAGGCGCAGCACGTCGGTGGTGATGGTCACGCGCTGGGCGGCCGGGGTGGCGCTGGCCTGGGCCTGCTGCGCCGCGGCCTGGCCCGGGGCACCGGGGACCTGCGCGCTGGGGATGCTGCCCGGGGTCGCACCTGGAACGCTCTGTGCGGCGGCCTGGGCCGAGGTGGTGGTCGGGGCCGGGGTCGGCGCGGCCTTTTCACGGCCCCACTCCATCCACAGGAACACGGCCACCATCAGCCAGGCAAAAATAAGGAATACGCGGGTCTGGTTCATCAGCGGACAGGCTCGGCGGGGCCGGGACGCGATGCCGGCTCGATCAAAGAGGGAGGTGCGATGCCATCTGGCGGCGGCATTGTGCCGTCCACGCCCGGCGCGGGCAATGCACGCAGGCGCCGCAGCAGGCGCAGAAAGGCCTGGCGGATGTCGTCGTTGCTGGCAGAACGCGCAGCACTACGAGCCACGACGACGAAGTCGCCTGGCTGGATATCGGTTCGTGTCTGACGCAAGATGTCGCGCAGGACGCGCTTGATCCGGTTACGCCCAACGGCGTTCGGATCAACCTTGCGGGAAACCGCCAGACCCAGCCTGGCCGGCCGGTCAGCCGGCAGCCAGTGCAGGGTCATCAGCGGATCGGACACACGGCGGGCGCCGTTGAAGACCGTTGAATATTCGGCACGCGTGCGAACCCGCGCAGAGCGAGGGAATCGCTTGCGCGGGTCTGCAGTATTCACTGTCGAAGGGATTGCGTCTGCCGCGATGTGCGGCATGGCAATCAGGCGCTCAGGACTTTGCGGCCCTTGGCGCGGCGACGCGACAGGATCTTGCGGCCGTCAGCGGTCTTCATACGGGCACGGAAGCCGTGGTCGCGCTTACGCTTGAGGTTGCTGGGCTGGTAGGTGCGCTTGGTGGCCATGTGGGCCTCTCGTATGAATGGGACGGGAAAGAACCGGAAATTCTAGAGAGGTCTCCCCCCCTACGTCAACCCCTTGTGACTACGCCAATTCACCGGGCTGTGCAATAGCTGTGGATCTTTTTGTGAATAAGTGGGGGACAAGCATTCCGAAGCCGGGCGCTCGGTGGTAGTCTGAGCCATCCATTTCCCCCCTTTCAGGCCTGTGTTTGGGCGCGTTGTCGCGCCTGTGCACAGGTCACCGGACGATTATTGCCG